>NZ_JBMIOP010000078.1:0-23590 GCF_049197365.1 Mycobacterium sp. THU-M104 | reverse complement strand
GGCCTCGCTGCGCCAGCTCGGCTACCACGCCGGCGACGTGCGCGCCATCCTGCTGACGCACGCGCACATCGACCACCTGGGCTCGGCGATCTGGTTTGCCGACGAACACCAGACCCCGGTGTACTGCCACCCCGACGAAGTGGGCCACGCCAAGCGGGAATACCTGGAACAGGCTTCGGTTTTCGATGTGGCCCTGCGCATTTGGCGGCCCCGATGGGCGGTGTGGGGGCTGCACGTGGTGCGCAGCGGTGGCCTGATCCGTGACGGCATCCCGTCGGCCCAGCCGCTTTCCGCCGCGATCGCCGCCGGGCTGCCGGGACACCCGATCGCCATTCCCACCCACGGGCACACCGGCGGGCACTGCTCCTACGTCGTCGACGGCGTCCTGGCCAGCGGTGACGCGCTGATCACCGGCCACCCGCTGCTCCGGGACGGCGGGCCGCAGCTGCTTCCGGCCGTGTTCAGCCACAGCCAGCAGAATTGCCTGTGCAGCCTGGAGGCGTTGGCCACCCTGGACACCGACGTGCTGTTGCCCGGCCACGGCGACGTGTGGCGCGGCCCGATCCGCGAGGCCACCGAGCAGGCGGCCGCACTTGCCCGCGGCGGATGACGCACATGCGAGTCGCGCGGTACCGTACACGGGCACGGACTCGACCCGTGATGGATCGTTCGGCGGCAACCAAAGTCTGGAACGGAAAACGTGATGGCACACGCTGTGGTAACCGGGGCGAGCGGGCTCCTGGGGGCCAACCTGACCGCCGAACTGATCGCGCAGGGACACACCGTCACCGCCACGCGGCGCCCGAGCACCGGCACCAGCTCGCTCGCCGATCTCCCGGTCGAGTGGGTACGCGCCGACCTGGGTTCGGTCGCCGAGCTTCGCGATGCTTTCGCCGGGGCCGACGTGGTCTTCCATTGTGCGGCATACGTTTCGACCAGGAGCAGGATCACGCCGGCGATCTCGGCCGTCAATGTCGGCGCCACGCAAGCCGTCATCGACGCCGCGATTTCCGCCGGCACGCCGCGGGTCGTTCACACCGCGACCGCGAACACGATCGGACCCACACCCGACGGCACGCCCGCCGACGAGCAGACCCCATGGGGATGGGACAAAGCGAAGCTGGCATCGGCCTATGCGGTCACCAAACGGCGCGGCGAGATCCTCGTGCAGCAGGCCTGCGACAGGTTGGACGCCGTCATCGTGAGCCCCACCTACCTGGTCGGCCCGCGCGACGCCAAACCCAGTTCTGGTCGCCTCATCGTCGAGGTCGCCAATCGCCGGGTTCCTTGTTGGACAACGGGATACAACAATTTCGCCGACGTCCGCGAGGTTGCGCGCGGGATGATCGCCGCCTGGCTGCGCGGGAGGCGTGGCGAACGCTACATCCTCGGCGGCGAGGAACTGATGTACCGCGACTACCTGGAGCGGGTGGCGCGGGTGGCCGGCGTCGACCCGCCGCGCTGTCGGCTGCCCTATCCCGTAGCATGGATCGGCGGCAAGGCCGGCGACCTCGTCGAGGTCGTCACCGGTCGGGATACCACGGTGAACTCGATCTCCGTCAGATACGCGTTCACCAGGATCTACCGGTTCTCCAGCGACAAGGCGGTGCGCGAACTCGGCTATGTCGTGGCCCCCGTCGAGCCGGCTATCCGCGACGCAGTCGCATGGTTTCGGGCTCGAGGAATGATCCGGCCCGCGAAGGTTTCCTGACGCCGCGGCTGCCACGGCATCGACAGGTGACTGCACCGAGGTGCGGCCGGCCGCGGTGAAATGCAGTTGCGCGCCGCGCCCGCGACGTGCTCGAAGTAGCTATACTCGGCAGCCGGCACGGAAACAGGGCACGCTCACGAAACGGAGACACCGTCGTTGACCAGACTGGCTGTCGCGGTTGGCGCCCTGGCGTTGTCGTTGACCGCCGGGGTCGGGGTCGCGTCCGCCGATCCCGATCTGACTCCGGCCATCAAGAGCACCTGCACGTACTCGCAGGTGGTCCGCGCCTTGAACGCGCAATACCCTCATGCCGCAGCGCAATTCAACGCGTCACCGGAAGCGCAGGCCTGGTTGCACGATCTCGTCGATGCGCCGCCGTCGCAGCGGCGGGAGATGCTGCTGGACATGGCGAACAGGCCCGAGGCGCAGCCGTTCCATGACATCGTCGTGCCGCTGGCCAACACCTGCCACAAGTACTGAGCGGCCCGGGCCCGCAGGGGCCCGAACGCCGGGACGCGGCTCAGAACCGGTAGGTGGTGCAGCCGACCTGGACACCGGAGCCGGCCGTCACGATCAGCGCGATGCCGCCCGGCCGGGCCAGCCCGCGCCGCCGGGCCTGCTCCAGCCCGTACGGCACGGACGACGTGAACGGGTCGCCGTCCAGCCCGGCGTCGCAGCCGGGGTCGACGAAGCGCGATCTCGGGATACTGATCTCGGTGGCCAGGCGGTCAAGCTCGTCGGGGGGCAGGTACGGCGGGATCACGACCGCGATGTCGGCCGGTTCGAGTCCTTCGACGGCCAGGAGTTCCTTGGCGGCCGAGGGGATACAGCTCCGGTAGATGCCGGCGAGCTGCGGGTCGCGGTCGATCTGCAGCCAGGCCCGCCCGTCCGTCTGCCGAGTGTAGGTGGCAAGCGCCCCCGCGTACTCCGGGTGATACCGGAACACGAAGCGGCCGAAACCTTCCCGACCATCGCTGCGGCTGAGCAGGATCGCCGAGCCGGTCTGGCTGATGCCGTTCATCGGATGGCCGCTCTCGGGGCCGTTGTTTTCTATCTCCGACGCGACGACCATGGCATGGTCGGCCTTTCCCGCCCCGATCATCTCCGCGGCGACCTGACAGGCGTTGAGGAAGCCGACCGCGCCGTTGAGGATGTCGAAGGCGAGCGTCTTGGGCCCGTCCGGGGAATCGATGTCGCCGTTGATTCCGAGTTCGCCGGCGACGAGCGTGGCCACCGCCGGTTCGCTGAGAAATTCGTCGCGGTAGATGCCGGCGTTGACGATCAGCCCGACCGCCGCCCGATCGAGGCTGGTGTGGTCGAGGCACGCCGACGCCGCGTCGGCCGCCAGCCGTACCGAACTCGGCGGAGCCGACGCCCCGGCGGGAGCCGTGCCGACGCTGTCGATGCGCACGCGGGCCGGAGCCGGTATCTCGGTGCGGTTCCTGTCGGCCGCAGCGCTGCGGGCGCGCCGGCCGGCGGGGGATCGGCGCACCCGGTCCGGCAGGTCGTCGAAGGTGTACAGCGCGGCGCCGACGCTCTGCCCGGACCCGGTGATGGAGAAGACCACGTTGTCGCCGGACTGGATCCGGTTGTTGAGGATGTAGTCCATCAGCGCGACGAAATGAGTGGTGCTGGCGGTGTTCCCGCGCTCCGCCACGTTGTAGATGGTGTTGTCCCGGTTGGCCGCGCCCTCCCCGAACACCCGGTTGACGGCGGCGACCGCGTCGTTGATCGAGGCCTCCGACGTCTGGTGCATCACCAGATGATCGGTGGTCTCCGGCCGCCAGCCGTGCCGCCGCATCACCGCGGCGACGTAGGGCACCGAATGTTTGACCGCGATCGCGGTCTGCGTGACGGAGTCGGTGAGCATGATCGCGCCGCCGTGCGGGCCCTCGGTCGCCTTGGCGATGCACAGCTTGCTGTAGTCGCTCAGGGTGGCGATGTCGATGTCATGGAAGCCGACCCGGTCGTTGGGCCCGCGCTCCAGAATCACCGCCGCGCCGGCGTCGCCGAGGGTCAGGCAGGCGAGCCGCGGGTCCATCGGATTCTCGATCTCGTGTTGCGCGGTCTCGGTGAGGTGGCTGATGTATTCGCCGCTGACCACCATGGCGCTGCGCACCTGCCCGGTCTTCAGGAAGGCGTCGGCAACGGTGACGCCGGTGAACATTCCGGCGCACGCGTTGCTGATGTCGAAGGCGAGCGCGTTGACGAGGCCGCATTGCTCGCGCAGCCGTGCGGCGGTGCTCGGCTCGAACGCGAACCGGTGGCCGGGCCCGTCGCGCCGGGAGATGTTGCAGGCGATGACCAGGTCGATCTCCTCGGGCCGATAGCTCGACCGGGACAGGCAGTCCGTCGCCGCCTTCCTGGCGAGATCGATCGAGAACTCGTCCTCCCCGACCACACGTCGGTTCTTGATGCCGGTCAGGCGTTCCAGCGGTATGCGAATCTCGTGGTCGCACTCCGCCATGACCGTCTCGGTCGACACGATGCGCGCCGGCAGGTAGACGCCGATGCTCTCCATCACCGTGTTTCGCTTCTCCCGCGGTGCGGCGCGGGCCGCCTCGGCGGGTCTTGCGGGGTGCTCGGCGCCCTCGTCGGCGACCGGCCCGTACTCGGCGGCCAGCTCGGCGATCGTGCCGTAGACGAAGGTCGACTCCGGTCGCAGTGGCAGGCCGGCCGCATTCGCCCGCATCGCGACCTCCAGCGCTTGGGTCGAGGCGCCACCGAGCGCGAAGAAGTCGTCGTCGACCCCGACCCGTTCCAGGCCCAGTACCTCACACCAGATCCCGGCCAGAACCTGCTCGGTGCGCGTGCGCGGGGCGACGAACGCGGCCTCCCGGGGCCGCGTTGTGCCGCCGGCGGCCATCAAGGCCTTGCGGTCCACCTTTCCGCTCGACGTGAGCGGCAGCGCCTCCGTCATCTCGAAGACGGCCGGCACCATGGCCGCGGGCAGCAGTTCCAGCAGGAAGCGGCGTAACTCCGCCGTCGACGGCGCCGCGCCGTCGACCGCCACGACGTGGGCGACCAGCAGGGTGTTTCCGCGGCTGTCGGTTCGGGTCACCACCGCGGCCTCGGCCACCGCAGGGTGTTTGGCCAGTGCGGCCTCCACCTCCCCGGGCTCGATGCGGAAGCCGCGCACCTTCACCTGGAAGTCGAGGCGGCCCAGATAGTCGATGTTGCCGTCGGGCAGCCATCTGGCCAGATCGCCGGTGCGGTAGAACCGCTCACCGGGGTGCCCTGATTCGCCGCCGAACGGGTCGGCGACGAAAACGGCGGCCGTCAGTTCCGGCCGGTGCAAGTACCCCCGTCCGACGCCGACTCCGCCGACGTACAGCTCGCCGGGCACACCCACCGGCACCCGTTGCAGATGGGCGTCCAGGATGTAGGCGCGGATGTTGGCGATCGGTCGCCCGATCGGCACCAGCGGGCCGGATTCGCCGCGGCGGCAGTGGAAGTGGGTGACGTCGATCGCGACTTCGGTCGGCCCGTAGAGGTTGTAGAGCTCCGCGTCCAGCGTGGCCAGGAAGTGGTCCCGCAGGTCGTGCGGCAGGGCCTCGCCGCTGCAGATCACCCGGCGCAGCCCGGTGCACGCGTCCACGCCGGGCTCGGCGAGGAAGCGGCGCAGCATCGACGGAACGAAATGCATTGTGGTGACGCCCTGTTCGACGATGGTCCGAACCAGGTACGCGGCGTCCTTGTGGCCCTCGGGTTCTGCGATCACCAGCCGGGCGCCGACGATCAGCGGCCAGAAAAGCTCCCAGACGGAGGGGTCGAAGCTGACCGGTGTCTTGTGCAGCACCCGGTCGTCGGCGGTCAGCCGGTAGGCGTCCTGCATCCACAGCAGCCGGTTACGGATCCCGGCGTGGGTGTTTAGGCAACCCTTCGGCTTACCGGTGGAGCCGGACGTGTGGATGACGTAGGCGAGGCTCTCCGGCGTGGCGGCGGCGGGCGCGCCGGTGCCGGGCTCGCCGCCCGTTTCCGGTGCCGCGTCCAGGCAGATCCGGTGACCGGTGAAGTCGGGCGGCACGTGCACCAGGTGTCGCCGGTGGGTGACACAGACCGGCGCGTCCGGCACGTCGGCCAGCATCGCGGCCATGCGCTGCGACGGCTGCGCGGAGTCCAGCGGCAGGAAGGCACCGCCTGCCTTGAGGACGCCCAGCAGCGCCACCACCAGATCCTCGGAGCGGTCCACCAGAACCGGCACGATGACCTCGGGGCCCACGCCGAGCCGCCGCAACCGGTGCGCCAGGTCGTCGGCCCGGCGGTCGAGTTCCGCATAGGTCAGCTCGCGGCCGTCGTAGGCCACCGCGACCGCGTCGGGGACGCGCGCGACCGTTGCCGCCACCATCTCGTGCAGGCAGGCCGGACCGTCATAGCTGACGTCGGTCTGGTTCCAGGCGGCCAGCTGCCGGAGTTCTTCCTCGGTGAGCAGCGGCAGCTGCGAGACGCGCCGGCCCGGGTCGGCGACGACACCGCCGAGGAGCGTAGCGAAGTGCCCGGCCATCCGCTCGATCGTGGTGGCGTCGAAAAGATCGGTGTTGTACTGCAGCAGGCCGGAGAACTTCCCGTCGCGTTGGCCCATCTCCATCATGAGGTCGAACGGCGCGCCGCCCTGCCCGATGTGCAGCGTTTCCAGCTGCAGCTCTCCCCCGCTTCCCGGGGCGAGCTCGTCGGAGAAGCGGCGGGTCTGTTCCCAGACGAAAGCGACACCGAACAGCGGGGTGCGGCCCGCGTCGCGCACCGGCGCCAGCCGCTCGACGAGCAGCGGGAACGGATAGTCCTCGTGCTCGAGGGCGCCCTGCACCGTGTCCTTGACGCGGCCGAGCAGCTCGGTGAACGTCGGATCGTCGTGCAGGTCGGCGCGCAGCGGCAGCGGATTGGTGAGATAACCGACCAGACCTTCCAACGCGAGCCGGTCACGGCACGCGAACGGGGAGCCGATGACCAGGTCGTCCTGGCCGGTGTAGCGGTGCAGCAGCGCGGCGTAGGCGGCCAGCAGGGTCATGTAAGGGGTCGCGCCGACGCTCCGGCTCAACTGCGTGAGCGCGGCCGTCGCCGCCTCGTCGAGGGTGAAGCGGTGCACGGCGCCCGGATAGGTCTGGACCGGCGGGCGCGGGCGGTCGGTGGGCAATTGCAGGACCGGCGGGCCGCCGGCCAGTCGCTCGCTCCAGTACGCCCAGAGGCGCTCGCCCTCGGCACCCGCGAGCATCCGCGCTTGCTCGTCGGCGTAGTCGACGAAGCTCTCCGCGGGCGGCGGGGGCGCGGCCGCGCCGTGCTCGGCGGCGTACAGCAGGCGCAGCTCGTCGAGCAGGACGTCGATGGACCAGAAGTCCACGGCGATGTGATGCACCACCAGCAGCAGGACGTGGTCCGTCGGTGTGCGCTCCAGCAGCGTCACGCGCAACACGGGGCCCGTGTAGAGGTCGAAGGGACGATCGGCCTCCCGGCGTATCCACTCGTCCAGCTCGGACTCATCGGGTCCGAGGGGGTGCCGGGCGATCCGCACCGGCCACCGCGGATGAACGAGTTGGACCGGTTGCCCGTCGCGCTCGGCGTACGTCGTCCGCAGCGTCGAGTGCCGGTCGACGAGTGCCTGGACGGCCCTTTCCAGCGCCGGCACGTCGAGCTCGCCGGTGATTCGCCCGGCATACGTGATGGTGTAGGCGGCGCCGGCCGGCGCCAGTTTGTGGACGAACCACATGGATCGCTGCCCGTGGGACAGCGGGTGCACCGAAGCCGACTCCTCCGCCTCCTCCATCAGCAGCCGGGACAGCAGCGCCCGCTTCTTCTCCGGTGACAGACCCGAGATGTCGATGGACTCACCCATCATCGTTCCCCTCCTTCGCGGCCGGCTCCCGCGCCGCCCCTTGTCCCGCAAGGACCTTCTGCAGCAGCTCCTCCACGGCATCGTCGGAGAGCTCGGGCACCCGGGTGAGCAGGTCGATGCCGCGCGACGGCGCGCCGTCTGCTTCCTGCGGGGCCGCTTGCCCCGGTGCGCTCTGCCGCGGGGGCGCCCCGTCGGGCTGCGGTGTGCCGGCTGTCAGTTGGTCGCGGAGCCAGCCCGCGAGGCCGGCCACGGTGGGTCCCTCCATCAGCCGGGTGACCGGCACGACGATGCCCAGGTCGCGCTCCACCTGCATCCGCAGCTCCACCGTGATGAGCGAGTCGACGCCAAGGCTGTTGAGGGGCGCCCGGACGTCCAGGGCAGCCGAGTCCATGCCGAGTTTGTCGGCCGCGATTTCGCACAGGTAGGACTCGAGCAGCCGTTGGCGCTCTTGCGGTGTCGCGCCCCGCAGCGCGTCGCGGAGGCCGCTTCCGGGCCCGGGCGCATTCCCGGCTTCCGGCGTGCCGCCCGCCGGCGCAGCGCCGGGCTCCGCGTGCGGCGGTGCGCTGATGCTCCCCACGTCCACCCAGGAATAGACACGCTGCCACGGGTAGGTCGGTGCGGCCACGCAGTGGCTGCCGGGGGGATACAGGTGCTCCCAGGCGACCGGCTGGCCCAGGGTGTAGAGGGTGCCGAGCGAGGCCAGCATCGTCGCGCGCCCCCCGTCGTCACGGCGCATGGACGGCAGCAGCGTAGCGCTGCGCCCCAGGTCCTGGGCGTCCTCGGCGATCGGGGTGAGCAGGGTGGGATGCGGGCTGATCTCGACAACAATGTCGTGGCCCCCGTCCAGCATTCTCCGCATGGCAGGCGAGAAGCGCATCGGCGAGCGCAGGTTCTCCGTCCAGTAGTCGACGTCCGGCAGGCGGTCGGTCAGCAGGTCGCCGGTGACCGCGGAATAAAGGGGTACCGCTGGCGCGGTCGGCCGCAGTCCGGCGAGGCCGGCACGTAGACCGGCCACCAACGCGTCCATCTGGGGGGTGTGGGATGCCACGTCGGTGTCGACCCACAGGGAGAAGCGGCCGCGCTGCCTCAACACCGCCGTCAGCTCCGCCAAAACCGTTCGCTCCCCGGACAACACGGTCGATCGGTGGCTGTTGCTGCCGGCGATTGCGACCTGCTGCTCCCGGCCGGCGATCAGCTCTTCGGCTTCGGCGAGGCTGATCTCCGCGGCTACCATCGTGCCCTGGCCGCGCAGTGTCTGAAGCATTCGGGATCGGGTGCAGATCACCCGTGCGGCGTCATCCAGGCTCAGCGCGCCGGCGACGTGCGCAGCCGCGACTTCACCCAGGCCCTGTCCCACCACCGCGGAAGGCTCCACCCCGCATGACCGCCACAGTGCGGCCAGCGCCACCTGGATTGCGAAGATCGCGGGTTGGATCGCGCCGACCTCTGTGAGGTCCTCGTCCCCGGCCAGCGCCTCGAGCACGGAGCGGCCCAGATAGGGCTGCAGCGCGCGGTCGCATGTTGCCAGGGCGTCGCCGAACACCGGCTCCTCGACCTGTAACCGCCGCCCCATGCCGTGCCACTGGGCACCGTGGCCGGAGAAGACGAAGACCACGTCGGGTTGCCGGCCGGGACGGCACTGCCCGGCGGAGAGCCCCGCCCGCGACCGCCCCTGCCGGTAGGCGGCCAGGGATTCCGACATCGCGGCGGCGCAGTCCGCGACAACGGAAAGCCGATACTCGTAGTGGCCGCGGCGGGCACCTGCCGTGTAACACAGATCGGCAAGCCTCGTCCCGGATGCCAGCGCCGACTCGTAGCGGCCGGCCAGCGCGGCCAGCGCTTCGGGGGAACGCGCGGACAGCGGCAGCAACTCGGCGCGATCCGGCGACGCGCCCTGCTCGGCCCCGGGTCGAGCGGCGTCGCGAACCTGCGGGGCTTCGGTGAGCACGACGTGCGCGTTGGTGCCGCCGAAGCCGAAGGCGCTGACGCCCGCGACCGCTCGCCCGCCGCTTTGCGGCCATGGGACCAGGGTCTGCGCCACCCGCACCGGCAGGCTGTCGAAGGGGATCTCGGGGTTGGGTTCGACGAAGTTCAGGCTCGGTGGGATCGCCCGGTGCCGCAGCGCCAACGCGACCTTGATGAGGCCGGCCACCCCGGCCGCCGCCTCCAGGTGGCCGATGTTGGTCTTGACCGAGCCGATCAGGCACCGACTGCCCGGCGGACGACCGTTCGCCAGGACCGTGCCCAGCGCGTTCGCTTCGATCGCGTCGCCGAGGAACGTTCCGGTGCCGTGGGTTTCGACGTACTGGGCGGTGCCGGGCGAAAGACCGGCGCGGCGGTAGGCCGCGGCCAGCACGGCTTCCTGTCCTTGCCGGCTGGGGGCGACCAGCCCGTTCGTCCGGCCATCCTGGTTGACGGCGGTGCCGCGGATCACCGCATAGATCGGGTCGTTGTCGGCCAGTGCCCGGCTGAGCGGTTTGAGAACGACGATCCCGGCGCCTTCGCCGCGCACGAAGCCGTCCGCGCCGGCGTCGAACGCCTTGCTGCGGCCGTCGGGAGCCATCATGTTGGCCTTGGTGAAGTTGATCATGAGCGCCGGCGACAGGATGACGTTCACGCCCCCGGCCAGGGCCAGTGCGCACTCGCCGTCACGCAGGCTGCGGCAGGCCAGGTGGACGGCGACCAGCGACGACGAGCAGGCGGTGTCGATCGCCATGCTCGGCCCGTGGAAGTCATAGAAGTACGAGAGCCGGTTGGCGGCTATGCTCAACGCGTTTCCGGTGCCGGTGTAGGCGTCGACAAGCCGCAGGTCACCGGCCCGGCCGGTCGCATAGTCGCTGGTGGAGATGCCGACGAACACGCCGGTGTCGCTGCCGGCAAGCCGCTCCGGCACCTGCCCCGCGTCTTCCAATGCCTCCCATGCCACCTCGAGGAGCAGGCGCTGCTGAGGATCCATTTGCGCCGACTCCCGCGGCGAGATGCCGAAGAACTGGAAGTCGAACCGGTCGATCGCGGGCACGAAACCGGCCCGTCGGGTCACCGCGGTGCCCGGCACGGACGGATCCGGGTCGTAGAAGGCGTCGGCGTCCCAGCGCTCCGGCGGGATCTCGCTGATCGCGTCCACGCCGTCCGACAGCTCCCGCCAGAATGCCGCCGGCCCGTCGGCACCCGGGAACCGGCAGCCGAGCCCGATGATGGCGATCGGCTCGTCGGTGGCGCGGGCGCCGCCGACGTCGGCGGCCGGCGCGGGGGTGGGGGCGGGGGCTTCCCCGGCGAGATGCCGGGAAAGGGCGTCGATCGTGGGGTATTCGTAGGCGAGCGTGGGCGAAAGTTCGCGTCCCAGCCAGGATTCCAACTCGGCGGTCAGCTGGACAGCACGCACGGAATCCAGGCCGTAGTAGGCGAACGGACGGGATGGGTCGACATCCGTTGCCGGAACACCGAGTTCACTGGCGAGCCGGGAAGCCAGCCAGTCCGCCACCTCCGCGGCGCTGCGCCCACCTTGTTCCGCCGCGCCGGCCCCGGGACGAAGGCCGGACGGCGTTGCGCGCCATTCGGCGACGGGCTCGAGCCGGCCGTCAAGGAACTGCTGCCGGCAGGCAGACCGCTGGATCTTACCGCTGGACGTGGTCGGGATCCGCAACGGCTCGACCAGTACAACGGCGTGCACCTGGATCTCGTGGCGCTCGGTGACCGCCGTCCGGATCGCGTCCAGGATTGCATTGAGCTCGGCGTCGCCGATCTGCTGGTGGTTCACCTCCTGCACGACGACGAGCTCTTCGGCGGCGTCGGGTGCCGGGGCGACGGAGAAGACCGCACCCCGGCCACGCAGCAGCGCCGGGTGACAGGCCTGCACTGTGATCTCGATGTCCTCGGGATAGTGATTGCTGCCGCGGATGATGATCAGGTCCTTGCGGCGTCCGGTGACGAACAACTCTCCCGAACGCAGGAAGCCCAGGTCCCCGGTGCGCAGGAAGGGGCCGCGCCCGGTCTCGGCGAGGTACGCCGAGAACACCTCCTCGGTCTGTTCGGGCATTCCCCAGTACCCCTGCGCGACACTCGGTCCGGCGACCCAGATCTCGCCGACCTCGTCGGCGTCGCACGGCCGCCGGGTCTCCGGGTCGACGATGACGACCTCCTGACCGCCCTGCGGATGACCCAAACCGACCAACGTTGTGGCGCTCGGGTTTTCCGGCGCAACCTCCGCGACCCGTCGTTCCCGCAGCGCGATGCGATCGATGTGCCGAACCACCGGCACAGGCGAGTCCGACCCCCCGGAGACCAGCAGCGTCGCTTCCGCCAGCCCGTACACCGGGCAAAACGCCTCCGGCCGAAAACCCGCCGGTGCGAAGGCTTCGGCGAAACGCTGCAGGGTTTCGCTGCGTACCGGCTCCGCGCCGCACATGGCCGTCGACCAGTTGGACAGGTCGAGCGCCGCGCGCTGCTCGGGGGTGCTGAGTTCGACACACAGCTCGTAGGCGAAATTGGGCGCGGCCGTGATCATGCCGCGATGCCGGGACAGCGATTCCAGCCACCGCATCGGACGCTTGATGAACGCGTTCGGCGGCATCAGGGTGCAGGTGCCCCCGACATAGAGCGTCTCGAGGATGCCGCCGATGAGACCCATGTCGTGGTATGGCGGCAGCCAGAAGACGCCGTATCCGATCCTGTCGAATCCCGACTTCCACGTATGGCGGATGACTTCCAGGTTGTGGACCAGGTTACCATGCGACAGCACAACGCCTTTCGGTGCGGCCGTGGATCCCGACGTGTACTGCACCATGGCGACCGTGCCGCCGTCGATGTCCGGCGGCACCCACAGCCGTGCGTCGCCCGCCGTGTCGGTGACGAACCACCGCAACGGACTTCCCTTGACCAGCCCGTCCACCGTGGGCCTGATTCTCTCCAGCATCTCGGCGTCGGACAGCGCGAAGACGGGTTGCGCGTCGGCGATGATCGACTCGACGCGCGGGACCAGGTGATCGCGCACCGGCGGATGCACCGGCACGGCGACCGCTCCGGCATAAAGGCACCCGAACAGGCCGGCAATGAAGTCCAGACCCGGTGGGCACAGGATCAGAACCCGTTCGCCCGCGGCGCCCTGCTGCTGCAGGTTCGACGCGATCCGCCGCGCCCGGGCGTCCAACTCCCGATAGGTCAGCACGCTGTTCTGGTTTTCCTCGCCATCGCGAGAGGAGGTGAAAGCAAGGGCATCCCGATAGCGTCCCGCCCGGTACTGCAATTGCCCGACCAATGTCGGCGCCATGAGTCCCGCGTAATCGTCTGTTTCCCAGTACGATTCGTCATGACCATTTTGCCGTGCCATCAGGGTTGCTCCGTGTCGGCGGTAGTGCATCCAAGGAAGCGATGCTCGGTGTACGCCTCGAGCTGTCTGCGGAACGCCTCCACGGTGTATCCGTTGACGACCGCATCGGTGCGTGCGCGCACCGATGCCGAGCGCGCCATGCGGAACAACGGCCCGAGCTCTCCGACATACTCGCCGGGCCCCACGACCTTGACCAGTTCCTCGGAACCGTCGGCCGATTCGCGCACGACCTCCAGTTCACCGTCGACGACGACGTAGATCCGCTCCCCCATGCTGCCCTGCTCGAACAACACCGAACCGACTGCCAGACAAACAGTTTCGGGCTCGGAGTCAATCGCGGCGACACCCGGTGTCAGCCTGACGACGCGGTCGGCGAAAGGCAGGATCCGGGTGTCGTGGGTGGCGACCACGACGATGCGCTCGCCGCCGGCCAGCTCCCGCAGCAGCCGCAGCACCCCTTCCGCGCGGGCGTAGTCGAGGTGGGCCGTCGGTTCGTCGGCCAGAATCAGCGGTGGATCCAGCGCGATCGCGCGTGCCACGGCTATCCGTTCCCGCTCACCGCCGCTGAGATCGCCGGGCCGGTGTCTGATGCGGTCCTGCAACCCGGCACGAGCCAGCGACTCCTCGGCGCGTTCGCGCGCCGCCCGCTGCGACCACCCGGCCGCCCACAGCGGCACCATCACGTTCTCCAGTGCGGTGAGGCTTGCCACCAGGTTGAACGATTGAAAGACGATACCCACGGTGCGGCGCCGGTACGTGGTCAGCCTGCGCCGGTCCAGCGTCGTGACGTCGATGTCACCGACCTGGACGCTTCCGCCGGTCGGGGTGAGGATGCCGCCGATGCACGACAGCAACGTGGTCTTCCCGCACCCGCTGGGGCCCAACACGATCACCAGCGATCCGGCCGTGACCTCCAGATTCAGGCCGTCGATGACGCGGAACCGTTCCCCGCCGTTGGAGTATTCGACGACGAGGTCTTTGATGCGCAGGTCACCCATGGTCACGAAGCTCCGAACGCGAGCACGGGGTCGATGGCCACCGCGCGCCGCAAGCCCGCCACGCTGGCAAGCAGACCGATCAGCACCGCGGTCGCCATCAGCGACAGGAAGGCCGAGTGGGTCACCACCACGAGCATCGGAAACAGCGGGCCGATCAGCACGGCCAGCAGACCCCCCAGCATCGCGGCGGCCAACGCGACGAGCACCGCCTGCAGCATGAGCCCGGCGAGCACCGAGCGAGTGGCGACACCGAGGGCTTTGAACACCGCGAAGTCGCGCGTGCGCTCCAGCGCCGAAAGATAGATCAGCGATCCCACGATCGACGCGGCCACCGCCCACAGCAGAATCGTCAGGTACCGCATCGCCAGGCGGGCCATGTGCAGCGGGCGGATCATGTCCTCGACCGCGGCGCTGCGGTCCACGATGCGAAAGCCGGCGGGTATTGGTGTGGGGGTGCCGCGCAGACCGATGGCGGAGATCACCTTCTGCCCCGAATACATCAGCCGCTGCGCTTCCGCAACGGTCACGAACGCATTGGGTTGGCCTGCCAGCGTGGTCGACTTGTTGACCAACCCGACGACGCGCAGCACCTGCGAGCCCATCTCGACGTTGTCGCCGACGGAGCGCCGCAGCGTCGTCGACACGGCAACCTCACCGAGATTCACCGGTGCCCGCCCCGCCGCGATCGGCGGCATCGCCTGCTCGGGCACACCGTAGACGTTCACGTTTTCCGGTGAGCGCGGATCTTGCAGGATGATGTTGCTGTAGATCACCGGGATCGCCGATTCGAAGCCCGGCATCCGGGCGATATCGCGCGCGTCGGCCTCCGGAAACCTCGATGAACCGATGAACGGACCGACCGCGCCCGCCTTGATGAGGTAGGTGTCGATGCCGATCGAGTCGACCAGACGCTGGGCCTCGACCCGGGTACCGACCATCATCCCGGCGATGAGCAGGGTCATCGCGAACACCATTCCCGTGCCGACGGCCGCGATGACGAAGCGTCGCTGCCGCCACTGGATGTCGCGCAATGCCGTGATCAGCATTCCCATGCGCGCCCGCTCGCGCAGTTCACCGATATGCCCCACCGCCAACCTCCGATGCACTGTGCTGGCAACGATTGCCGCGTCACGGTGGGTCTCGTAGAGGCAAAAGGCCCCGACGGCGATGACCTACGACCGCTTTGCAGCGGGCCCCAGCAGCTTCTCGAACGCGATCGGGCGGAACGGCCCCCAGGAGGGGAGCGGGTCGGCCGGTACCCGAATGTAGCCGGTCGTGTCGTAGAGCGCCTCGGCTTCGGGTGGGCGATTGCCCGTGATCAGGTACAGCCGCCGGTATCCCCGCGCGGCGGTCTCGGCTTCCAGCGCCGCGAGCAGCGCCCTCGCATATTCCCGCCGCCGATGACAGGTACGCCGTCCAGCACGCCGATCAGCCAGCCACCGTCCGGTGACGCCAGTTCGTCGGGCGGTACGGGCAGCCAGGCCAGGTGCGTGCTGGGCGTGCCGCCGGACCGCTACGCATACTCGACGGCCAGCTCGGCCAGCAACGTCTGCGCCAGCGGGTCATCCTGGTCAACCGAGACGAACCGAAGCACCGGGTAAGCCTCTCACGCGCGGCGGTCAGCCGGTCGCGACCGCATGAACGAACTCCCGGCGATGTTCAGCCACCGACAGCAGGACTGCCTGCGCAGCCTGGAGGCGTTGGCCACCCTGGACACCGACGTGCTGTTGCCCGGCCACGGCGACGTGTGGCGCGGCCCGATCCGCGAGGCTGCCCGGCAGGCATTGGCGCTGGGGAGCCCGTAGTCAGTCCCCCCACAGCCGCCCCCGCCGTCCGAAGCATGCCATTGCACCGCCGATTGTCACCGGAGGGTGCGCAGGGGCCGACGAGCCCGCGCAGTCGGTGACGAAACGCTGGCGCAACCGCAGCAGCGGTCCGGGCGCCCACCAGTTCAGGCCACCGAACAGATGCATGAAGGCCGGCACCAGCAGCATCCGCACCAACGTCGCGTCAACCAGAACCGCAAGCGTCAGCCCCGCGCCGAACATCCGCATGAATGCCACGTCGGCGGTCATCAGCGCGGCGAACGAGATCGACATCAACAGCGCTGCCGCGGTGATGACGCGACCGGTGTGCGCGACGCCCAACGCGACGCTCTCGTCGTTGGCGGCTCGTGTTCGGGAAGAGCCCAGCCAGTATTCGCGGATGCGCGAGATCAAGAAGACCTCGTAGTCCATGGACAACCCGAACGCGATGCAGAACATCATCGCCGGAATGGTGGCCACCAGCGTGCCGCTCGGTGTGGTGCCCAATGCCCCGAGGTGGCCGTCCTGGAAAATCCATACCAGCGCGCCGAAAGCCGCGGTGAGCGAAAGAATATTGAGCAGAACCGCTTTGATCGACAGCACCACGCTGCCGGTCAGCATGAAAAGCAACACCAGCGTGACGACCGCGATGAAACCGAACACCATCGGCAGCCGTGATGTGATCGCAGTGACAGAGTCGCGGTTGGTCTGCGCGTTTCCGGTCATCAGCACCGGCAGTCGACCCGGGGGCACGACCGAATGCAAGCGGTCCAACTGATTTTCCGAAACGCGCGAGTACAGCGGTGCGGCGGTGCTCACCGTCAGGAATGCGCTGCCGTCGACCAGCCCGGCCGGCCCCGAGGGCGGGCCCTTGCGCGCACCGGCGACGAACGTGCCGGTCGGGGACGACACCGCCGCAACGTCGGTCACCCGTGACAGCTGTGCGGCATAGGTGTCGAGCTCTGGCTTCGCCGGCTCCGTGATCACGGGTATGACGATCGTGACTCCCGTTGCCGAATCCGCCCCGAATTTGCTGCGGACCGCCTCGCTCACCGATCGTGCCGACGCCGATGCCGGCAGCACCCGCTCGTCGGGATTTCCCCATTTGACATGCAAAAACGGCACCACCAGCACGAGCAGGAGAATCATGATCGCCCCGCCGACCGGAACGGCACGCCGGATGGCGAATCTGGCCGTGCGGTACCAGAAGTCTTGGGTGATCGGCCGCGGCGAAGTCTCGGGTCGGCGGGACAACCGACGCAGGAAGTGCCGGACGTCGAATGAGTCGATTCGATCCCCCAGCACGACGATCACCGCCGGCGCCACCACCACCGCCGCCAAGGCGGACAAGGCCACCACCGCGATGCCGGCGTAGGCGAACGACTTCAGGAAGTACACCGGGAACAGCACCATCGGCACCAGGGCCAGGGCCACGGTCATCGCCGAGAACAGCACCGTGCGACCCGCTGTCGCCATGCTGCGGACCAGCGCGACGTCGCGACCACGACCGTCGGCCAGTTCGTCGCGATAACGGCTGATGATCAGCAAGGTGTAGTCGATTGCCAGTGCCATTCCCAACGCGGCCGCCACGTTGAGAGCGAAGATCGACACGTTGGTGACCAATGCCAGCGCTCGCAACACCGCGAGCGAGCCCACGATCGCAAACCCTGCCACGGTCATGGGCACCGCCGCCGCCAACAGACCACCGAAGACCCATACCAGCGCGATGAAGCTTGCCGGTATCGCGATGGATTCCATTCGCAGCAAGTCATTTTCGGTTCGCTGCGTGATTTGCGCGTAGAGCACGGCGGGGCCGCCGGCACGGACCGTCACCCCGCCGCGGTCGTGCGCCAGCCGGTCGGCCAGCGCTTGGGCATGCCGGGGTGCGCTGTTCTCGTCGCCGTTGAGCCAGGCCACGACCAGCGCGGACTTATTATCCCCACTGACCGTCCCCGGCGGCGGCGTCGGCGCATCCCAGGGCGACGCGACCTGCGTGACAAACGGCGACCTGGCGAGCTGGCTCACGATGTCGGTGCCCACCGACCGCGCGGGGCCGTCTTTGACACCGCCGTCCGAACTCACCAGGATCGTCATCTCCAACTCGCCCCGGTGGAACTTCTGGGCGAGCAGCGCTGCGGCACGAGCGGATTCGGATGCCGGGTCGACCATCCCGCCACCGGACAGGCTGCTCGCAGCCGGCAGGCCGAAGACTGCAGCGGCGGCCACGAGGATGACCGCGGCCGCGATGACGCGTCGCGGAGAGGCCAGCGCCATGCGGGCAAGTGCCGTGAACGGGTCGCGCCTGCGGCGGTGACGCCCGGTCGCGCGTTGCGTCACCGGTCTGGGCATCGTGGTCGTCATTGCGAACGCACCCCGCACGCGCCCGCGAGGTCGGACAATGCGTCACGAACCGGATCGCTGATGGGCATGTCCGCCAGATATTTTCGCGCGGATGCGAGCCTGCACACGACCATGTCCTCGATTCTCTCCAAGGCACCGGTTGCAATGATCAGCGTTCTCCAGCGGTCGAGTGCGGACTCGTCGAGCTCTTCGGTGTGCATCAGTGCGACGAGCTCTCGTCTGGTCGGTGCATCCGCGAGCTCGTAGGCGCTGACCACCACGCTGGTCGCCTTGCGTTCGAGTAGGTCTCCGCTGTTGGGTTTGCCCGTTTCGGCCGGTGCGCCGAACACCGCGAGCACGTCGTCGCGCAGCTGGAAAGCCTCGCCGACGGCGGCGCCGTAGCGGCCCAGTTGCGTCAGCAGCGAATCGCCGCAGCCCGCCATTGCCGCCCCGATTTCCAGGGGGCGGCGCACCGTGTAGTTGCCGGACTTGCGGCGAGCCACGTCCAGCACGGCTTCCAGCGAGGGCAGTTGGCGGACATCGATCACCAGGTCGGCGAATTGGCCGACAGCCAACTCGGCGCGCATGGCGTCATAGCGCGGCCACGCCCCCTGCAGACGGCGTGATTCGATGCCGCTTTCGCGCAGCATCTGCGCTGCCCAGATCAAACAGAGGTCACCCAGCAGGATGGCCGCCGACTCGCCGAACCGACGCGAACCGGACAGTCCGCGTTCACGATGCCACCGCCCGAGTCGCACGTGCACTGCCGGACGGCCCCGCCGCTCGTCCGAATCGTCCATGACGTCGTCTTGGAGGAGCGCGAACGCGTGCAACAACTCAAGGCTCGCTGCCGCCTTCAGGGCCGCGCCACTGGGCGGGGCGCCGCACAGCCAGCCCAGATACATGAACGTCGACCGCAGGCATTTGCCGCCGGACACGAACTCGGCCAGGATCTCGCCGGCCTCGTCAAGGCCCGCGACCACGAGGTCGGTGGTGTGCACCTTCACGAACTCGCCGACCACATCGAGCACCGCCGAGCGCAAGCCTGACCGCCACTCGGCGTGTCCGGCGGCAGGCGGCCACGAACAGGACTGCCCGGCCGACAGGCCCGCAGGAGGCGCCGGTGACAGCACGCGCGTGTCGTCCACGGCGGCCAAGACACTCGTGGCCGGCTGCCCATTAGACCGGATAGGACTCACGTGCCCACACTCCTCCCCACAACGCTTTGATCACCAAATGGTCACGACGCTACGCGCGTGAAAGTTCAAGCATCGGGGCAATCGGTAAGTTAATTGACTATTAACTTACTTAAGCACTGGTCGCGGGGTTATTGCTCAAGGAGTCAAGCCCCCGTGGCGGTTGGCATCGCCACCCGGCGCCAGAATCGCCGGCCCTGCAACTCTGCACACCGGCGTCCCCGCAGCGCCGTCGGTCAGCGATCCGCGTCGCGCGGCCGGGCCAGCCTCACCGCGGCCCGCCAGCCCAACAACAGCACCGCGGTGACCGAGGCGGCGACCACCACGAAGCTCGCGGCAACACCGGCCGACGTGAGCTTGCGCAACACCATGCCGACCACGACGGTCGACAACCACACGACGACCCCGGTGGGCATCACCGCCGTGGGTCGCCGCCAGCCGCGCGACGCCACCCACCCCACGACAGTGCCGGTGAGGAAAGGCCACGCCGTGGTGGCCACGCCGGTCACGGTGATGCCCTCGTCGTGGCTGCGGCGCCCGAGGGCGCAGAACACCAGCACACCGACGACGTCTACGACCAGGTAAGCCAGCCGCCGCATGCCGCGAGACTACCCGGCCGGGCCGTCACCCTTGACCGCGTTGCCGCGGTGAACCTAGATTCGTCGGAAATGAACAGCTATTCACAGAGCGGGATCGCGGTGGTGACCGGTGCCGGGTCGGGCATCGGCAGGGCGATCGCACTGGCCTTGGCCGCCCGCGGCAACCGCGTCGTCGCTGCCGACCTCGACGAGGCGGCCGCGGCGGCGACCGCCGAGCAGCACCCCGATCTGATCATCGCGCTGCCGGTCGATGTCGCCGATCCCGCCCGCGTAGACATCCTGCGCGACCGCACCCATCGCGAAGCAGGCGTGCCCAGCATCGTCGTCAACGCCGCCGGATGGGACCGCACCGACCAATTCCTCAATGCCACACCAGAATTCGCAGCCAAGGTAGTGGCGATCAACTATCTGGGACCGGTGCACGTGTGCTCGGCGTTCCTTCCGGGCATGATCGAGACGGGTTCCGGCGGGCGGGTGGTCAACGTCGCCAGTGACGCCGGCCGCGTCGGCAGCGCGGGCGAGTCGATCTACGCCGGCGCCAAGGGCGGGGTGATCGCGCTGACCAAGTCGTTGGCCCGAGAGATGGCCCGCCACCAGATCACGGTGAACTGCGTGTGCCCCGGCCCCACCGACACCCCGCTGTTCCACGCGCAACCCGACAAACTCAAAGAGGCCCTGGTCAAAGCGATCCCGTTCCGCCGCCTGGCCCGGCCCGACGAGGTCGCCGCTCCGGTGCTGTTCTTCGCCTCCGAGGCGGCGTCGTTCATCACCGGACAGGTGATCAGCGTGAGCGGTGGACTGACGATGGCCGGCTAGTGGCAGGCTGAGCCGCATGAGCATTCAGACACCGCCCCCCTTCGACCGCGACGACCCGCTGGCCTTGGACGCGTCGTTGTCCAGCGACGAGATCGCCGTGCGCGACACCGTCAGGAAGTTCTGCGCCGAGCACGTCACCCCGTACGTCGCCGATTGGTTCGAGGCCGGGGACCTGCCCGTCGTGCGGGAGCTGGCCAAGCAGTTCGGCGCGCTTGGCCTGCTCGGGATGCACCTGCACGGCTACGGGTGCGGCGGCGCCTCGGCCGTGCACTACGGCCTGGCCTGCACCGAGCTGGAGGCCGCCGACTCCGGCATCCGGTCGATGGTGTCGGTGCAGGGCTCGCTGGCGATGTTCGCGATCTGGAAGTTCGGCTCGCAGGAGCACAAGCAACAGTGGCTGCCCGGCATGGCCGCCGGCGAGCTGCTCGGCTGCTTCGGGCTGACCGAGCCCGACGCCGGGTCCGACCCGGGCGCCATGAAAACCCGTGCTCGCCAGGATGGCTCGGATTGGGTGCTGAACGGGCGCAAGATGTGGATCACCAACGGCTCGGTCGCCGACGTCGCGGTCGTGTGGGCCGCCACCGACGACGGGATCCGGGGCTTCCTCGTCCCCACCGACGCCCCGGGGTTCGCCGCCAACACCATCCACCACAAGCTGTCGCTGCGGGCCTCGATCACCAGCGAGTTGGTGCTCGACGACGTCCGGCTGCCCGCCGACGCGATGCTGCCCGGGATCAAGGGACTGCGCGGTCCGCTGTCGTGCCTGTCGGAGGCGCGCTACGGGATCATCTGGGGATCGATGGGTGCGGCACGCTCGGCGTGGCAGTCCGCCCTGGACTACGCCACCCAGCGCACCCAGTTCGGCCGCCCGATCGCCGGGTTCCAGCTGACCCAGGCCAAGCTCGCCGACATGGCGCTCGAGCTGCACAAGGGGCAGCTGCTCTCGCTGCACCTGGGACGGCTGAAGGACAGCGTCGGCCTGCGCCCCGAGCAGGTCAGCTTCGGCAAACTCAACAACACCCGCGAGGCGATCAAGATCTGCCGCACCGCTCGAACCATTTTGGGAGGCAACGGAATATCGCTCGAGTACCCGGTGATCAGGCACATGGTCAACCTCGAATCGGTGCTGACCTACGAGGGCACGGCCGAGATGCACCAGCTCGTGCTCGGCCAGGCCTTCACCGGCACCGACGCCTTCCGCTGACTCCGAGGACCCACATGGCAGCCCTGGAATACACCCCCGAGCACCACCAGTTCCGCGCGCTGGTACGCGATTTCGTGCGAGAGACCGTCGTCCCCAACCACGAGCGCTGGGAGCGCGACGGCCAATGGGGCCGGTCGCTGTTCAGCGAGGCCGGAAAGCTTGGGCTGCTCGGGTTTTCCGTACCGGAGCAGTTCGGCGGCGCGGGCGTCGACGACTTCCGCTACAACGCGATCGTCATCGACGAGCTGCAGCGGGCCGGGGCGGCCGCCGAGTCGATCGCCATCTCGCTGCAGAACGACATCGTGCTGCCCTATCTCACCGACCTCACCACATCCGAGCAGCAGCAGCGCTGGCTGCCCGGGGTGGTGACCGGGGAGACCGTGCTCGGGATCGCGATGACCGAACCCGGCGCCGGCAGCGACCTGGCCGGCATCCGGACGTCGGCGACCCGTGACGGGGACTGCTACGTCGTCAACGGCGCCAAGACGTTCATCTCCAACGGCCAGTGCGGCGACCTGTTCGTCATCGCGGTGCGCACCTCCCCGGATCGGCACAAGGGCCTGTCGCTGCTGGTGGCCGATGCCGACACACCGGGCTTCTGCCGCGGCCGCAACCTGGAGAAGATCGGCCTGCACGCCCAGGACACCAGCGAGCTGACGTTCACCGACATGCGCGTGCCTGCCGCCAACCTGCTGGGCGCGGAGGGCGCGGGTTTCTACCAACTGGTGGGCAATCTGCCGCAGGAGCGACTCGCGCTGGGGGTAGGCGCCGTCGCAGCCGCTGAGGGCGTGTTGGCCCAGACACTGGACTATGTCCGTGACCGCACGGCGTTCGGCTCACCGATCTCCAGCTTCCAGCACAGCCAGTTCGTGCTCGCCGAACTGGCCACAGAAATCGACATCGCCCGAACATTTCTCGACGACTGCCTGGCCGAGCACCTCGACGGTAAGCTGACCGCCGCGCGGGCCGCGAAGCTGAAATGGTGGACCACCGACCTACAGGTACGCACCGCCGACCGTTGCCTGCAGTTGCACGGCGGGTACGGCTACATGCGGGAGTACGCGGTGTCGCGCGCGTTCGTCGACGCCCGCATCCAGACCATCTACGGCGGCACCAACGAGATCATGAAGACGATCATCGCCAAGGACTTGGGTATCTGAAGGCGTCTCATGGCGGTCGACTACAGCGAGCTTCCCGCCGGGGAGGCGGTGCGCGCGGCGCGGGCCAGCTCGCGTCGCCGCCAGCTGCTCGACGCCGCGGTCACGGTCATGGGCCGCAGCGGTTTTCACCAGATGTCCATGCAGGACCTGGCCCGCGAGGCCAAAGTCAGCGTGGGCCTGATCTACAGGTACTTCGGCGGCAAGGAAGACCTGCTGCTGGCCACGATCGTGCGGATTCTGGACGTGTTCCGCGACCAGTTGGCGCCGGTGATGTCCGCGGCCGGCGACGACGTCGTCGACCAGTTGACCGCCGGCATCCGCCGCTATGTCGAGATCGTCGACGAGAACCTCGACGGGGTGGTGCTGACCTACCGGGAGAGCCGAACCCTGGGGCCCGCCGGGCGCGCGCAGATCAAGGAGCTCGAGATCGCCAGCGCGGCACCGCTGCGCGCGTCCATCGAGAGCGGGATCGCCGCCGGCGTGTTCCACGACGTCGACGTCGACCTCGCGGTGTTCGACATCGTGCTGATCGCCCACGGCTGGGCGCTCAAGCACTGGCACTTCGGCCCGATCTACACCGTCGACGAATACATCCGGCTGCAAACCCG
>NZ_JBMIOP010000172.1:0-4487 GCF_049197365.1 Mycobacterium sp. THU-M104 | reverse complement strand
TGCCGGTAGATGTCGGCCACGGTGCCGAAGGGGTCGGCGATCAGGTCGCGATAGTCGACGTCGTAGAACTGGGCCGGGTCGTAGTTGGCGCGGGCGGTGGTGAACCGCCGCAGCCCGCGCGACCAGGTGTCCATCGCGTCGGCTCCGATCCGGGCGCCGACGAACGTCGTCGACCAGCCTGCGGCGGTGTGCTGGGCCAGCGAGCACATCGACGCCATGATCGTCTCCACCGGGCGATGGGTCTGGATCACCAGCGCGTCGGGATAGGTGGCCATCAGCGCGTCCAGCGCGAACAGGTGGCTGGGGTTTTTCAGCACCCACCGCTTGTCGGCGTCGTTGAGCCCGATCAGCTGAAGGTTCTTGCGGTGCCGCCGATATGCGGGCGTCCAGTCCTGCTGCGCAAGCCATGTCGCGTAGCTCGGCAGGTGCGCCAACGTCTCATAGGACACCGAATGCAATGACTGCCGCAGCAGCTGCCAGCATTCCTCCAGCTCGTAGGCGGCCATGAAATGCAGGCCGGTGTAGCCGCGGTTCTCCCGGTGGTGCCGGGTGAACTGGTCGTCGAGTTGGCGATAGAACGGGTTGGACTCCCAGGTGTCGCGCGGGGGCCGCGGCTGCGGGAATTCGGCGAGCCACAGGTGCAGGCCCTGGTGGGCCGGGTCGGCGCCGAGTAGCCGATGCAGGGCCGTCGTTCCGGTCCGTACCAAACCCGTGACGAAAATGGGACGTTCGATGACGACGTCGGCGTGCTGGGGGTGCTGCCTCCACGCGGATTCCGACAGCAACCTGGCCACCAGCGCGCCCCGCAGGAAGAAGCGATTCATCTTGCTGCCCAGCACGGTCAAGTCCGCCTCGCGCCGGTAAGAGTCCAGCAACACGCCCAATGCTTCGCGATAGTTGTCGTCGTCGGCGCCGAAGTCGTCGAGCCCCACCAGTTTGGTGGCCGACGCGTGCAGTTCCTCGACGGTGCCGACATCGGTTCGGCCGGTAGTCATCAGGTGTGGTATTCCCCGCAGTTGACGTCCAGGGTCTGCCCGGTGATCCCGCTGGACAGATCACTGGCCAGGAAGAGGATTGCCGAAGCCACCTCGTCCTCGGTGGGCAGCCGCTTGAGGTCGGAGTTGGCCGCGGTCCCCTGGTAGATCTGGTCCACCGAGGTGCCGTACTTACCCGCCTGATGCTCGAAGTATGCCTGCAGCGTGTCGCCCCAGATATAGCCGGGTGCAACGGAATTGACCCGGATACCCTTCTCGCCGAGTTCGGTGGCCAGCGAGTGGGACATGGCCAGCAGAGTGGACTTGGCCATCTTGTAGGCGCCGTACTTGGCTTGTGAGTGCCGCAGCACCATGGAGTTGACGTTGACGATCGACCCGTTCGCCTTCTCCAGCGCGGGCGTGAACGCCTGGATGAGGCGCAACGCCCCGAGCGCACTGAGTTCGATCGCATCCCGGATGTGCTGGAAACCGGTGCCGGCCAAGGGTTTCATCGAGGGCACCCGGAATGCGTTGTTGATCAGCACATCGACCTTGCCGTAGGTTGCCAGGGCGGTCTCGACGAGGTTGTTCACCTCGTCGTCGTCGGTGATGTCCGCGCGGACCGGCAGCGCCTTGCGCCCGGACTCGCCCACCTGTTTGGCGACGGCCTCCAGGCGGTCGACGGTGCGGGCCGCGAGCACCAGCTCGGCTCCTTCGTTGGCGCACCGGTGCGCCAACGTGGTACCGAGCCCGGGTCCCACGCCGCTGATGACGACCACCTTGTCCTCGAGCATGCCCGTCACCCCAACATCCTGGCCGCGATCTGCTGCTGGCGCAGCGCGATTCGCGCTCGCCAGTGGTCCTCGGAAATCTTGTTGTGATCGAAATACGGCAGCGTGGTCGGCACCGCGTCGACGTTCACCAGGTCGACGGTCGGACCATCCGCGTCGGTCACCGGACGCGATACCCGCTGCCACCGGAACTGCAGAATGCCCCGCCGGTGGCCGAGCGTTTCGACCCAGTTGGTCACTCCCGGGTTCTGGTCGGAGACGACGATGCGCACCTTGCCGTCCGGATCCGCTTGCACCTGAGTGTTGTTCAGCGAGGTCTGGTGGTTGATGTAGTCCAGCGAGATGTACCACAGGCTGCCCAGCTGGAAGCCGAGGTAGGGGGCGTCGGAGACCGGGATCGTGATGATCAGCGCCTGATCGGGCCGCAGCTCGAAGTGGCCGACCGAGGAGTACTGGGTCGCCAGGCCGCCCGGCGTCAGCCGGGGCGCGACCATGGTGTTCACCGGGATGTCGAGGTAGAACCACTGCGGGAACTGCAGCCACGTCTTGACCCGGCTGACGAGCTGCTTGGCGGCTGTGGCACAACGCTTGTCGATGATCTGGCGGGTCAACGGCGGCGGCGCAGTGCCCGCGGTGTCGAGCCGGGAGATCGCCAGGGTGCCGCGCTGCGCCGACCAGTCGGCGTACACCTCGCGGATCACCAGCTGCCCGGGGCTGGCCGGCCGCACCCGCCACTCGAAGCTGCCGTCGGCGGCGATGTCGAGTTCGCGGTCATCGAACGCGGCCTGGCTGGCCGGCACGTTGTCGTCGGTGTACTCGCCGCCGAGGAGCTGGAAACTCAGGTCGGTCGTGGTGCCCCGCTTACCGGTCACGACGTAGTCGTGGCCGGCGTGCACCCGGGTGCCGAAGTAGAGGGTGTCGGGGTTGTCCAGTCCCATTTTGGTGAACGGCCCGGTGCCCGACTGCAGGAACGGGTGGTCGCGCTCGTAGTCGAAGGCCAGATGCAGGCATCCGGCGATGCAGCCGGCCAGATACTGCAGCCCTTCGAGCAGGTCGGCCTCGGTTTCGATGTGCGGTGCGGAGGCGACGAGTTCCTCGGCCTCGGCGATGGCAGAGGTGAGCGGGCCTGAGAAGGAGTCTATGGACACGCCTAGACGCTAGAACGTGTTCTACTTTTTCGTCAATGGCGAACGTCCCCGCGCCCCCCGGGATCAGCCCGATTGAGCTGCCCCACCAAATTCGACGTCACCGACGAAAACGCCGCCGCCGCCAACATCGGCGACAACACCAAAAAACTCATACGGTCCGTCCCTTCGGGTCCTCAAACCGCGGCTGCGCTTGCGCTGATCCTAAAGCACTGACTGGCCGCAATGCACGCATCGATTTTGGTCAAAAACGGGAGCCGGCGCGGTGCGATCAACGACGCATCGGCGAGCCCCCCGAATACCAGGAACGCGAAGGCAGATCACTGCCAGACGGGCTACTGTGCGCGACGCTGCGGTTCCGGCCCTTGGCGCTGCGGCTCTGGGGCTTGGCGCTGCGGCTCCGGGGCATCCATGGCCAGCCGCTCTCCCGGCTCCCGACTTTCCGCGGCCGCTGCCGGCGGCTTTGGGGCCGAGATTGCCCCGGCCGGTGCCGCCGACCTGGACGCTGCGGCCAATGGCACCAAAGGCGTTGCCGCAGGGGTTGTTTGCACGTCCTCGGTGGGCACTGTGGGAGCTTCCGCCGGAGGAACCGGCGCTTCTTCGACCGGGGCCGTTGCGGCGCCCGCCACTGGCGATGCTCCTCCGGCCCCCGTCGACCGCTGTGCCGACGATGCCATCATTGCGGCCATCCCGGCCGTTCGGATCAGGCCCGCGCTGGTGCTGCCGGGAGTCACGGCACCCGCGCTTCCGCTGCCGACGCTGTCGCTACCGACAGTCGAACCACTGACGGCGCCGGTGCCACCGCCGACGACAGCGGCGTTGGTGTTCGTGTTCGCGGCGTTCGCGGCGGCCACACCGCCACCGGCAGCAGCTGCGCCGCCGACGCCTCCGGCGTAGCCGACCGTCGCCGTTGCGGCTCCCGCGTCAGCGCCGCCGGCGCTACTTCCCGCGGCAACTGCGGCGCTACTTCCCGCGGCAACTCCGGCGCCACTTCCCGCGGCAACTCCGGCGCCACCAGAGCCAAGGGAGCTCACGGCGCCACTGAGACCGACGGCGGCCATCCCGCCGGCCGCCATCCCGCCGGCCGCCATCCCCGAGATGAACGGCAGGGCAGGCATGCTCGCCTGACCCGATGTCAGCTGCGCGGCCGCCACCGACGCCCCGCCGTGGTAGCCCACCATCGCCGCCACATCCTGGGCCCACATTTCGGCGTAGTTGAACTCGGTCTGTGCTATGGCGGGCCAATTCTGGCCGAACAAGTTCGACATCACCAGGTTCGCCAGGTCGTTACGGTTGGCCTGAACCACCAACGGGTGGACCACGGCCGTCAGGGCGGCCTCGAACTCGGTGGCCACCGCCTGAGCCTGAGCCGCCGCACTGGCCGCCTGAGACGCCGCGGCGCTCAACCACCCGGCGTAGGGCGCTGCCGCCGCCGCCATCGCCGACGCCGCGGCCCCCTGCCACGCCTGGCCCGCCAAGTTCGACGTCACCGACGCAAAGGACTGCGCGGCCGAGGCCAACTCGCTGGCCAGCCCGTTCCATGCCGCCGCGGCCTGCAGCATCGGAGCCGACCCCGC
>NZ_JBMIOP010000016.1:0-24225 GCF_049197365.1 Mycobacterium sp. THU-M104 | reverse complement strand
CGTAGATGGCGTCCACGGCGGCGCCCGGCTCGATGTCGGCGGGCAGCGAGCCCCGCGCCCGGGCGTCCTCGACGACCTCGCTGATCACGTCGCGCAGTACCCGCAGTCCCGCGTGCGCCGGCCGACCGGGTCCGGCGGCGCTGCTTTCGGCGCGGATCGCCCGTTCGAACGCGGCGAGATCGGGATACTCGCGCATCAGCCGATCCGACTCCTCCAGCACGGCCTCGAGGCGGCCGACGACATCCCGAGGCTGAAACACGCTACGATCAACAACTTTCCGCCGCCCTCGAGCGCACCATCTGGACGCAGTGCGACAGCTACTTTCGTTCGCCGACCGGCCGAATCGTCACCCAATGGCCCTACACCGAGCTGGAGTACGCCCGCCGGACGTGGCGGCTGCGGCCCCGGGACTGGGTGCACCGCACCGGCACGGGGCCACCGACCGGCAGCGGGTCAGCCGTTCACGGCGGCCACCCGGGCGCGCTCGGTCATCGAGGCGATCACCCCGCCGTCGTTGAGGATGTCGGTGCCGGTGAGGTAACCCGCTCTGGCGCTGGCGCAGAAGGCGAGCAGCTCTGCCATCTCCTGCGGCGTGCCCCACCGCGGGACCGCGGCTTCGGTGACCATCGCCCCGGCGCCCGCCTGCTCCTCGAGCCTGCCCATCTCGGTGTCGATGGACCCCGGGGAAACCGAGACGATGCGCAGTCCGCGTGCGTTGAACCGCTCCGCCTGCGACCGGCTGTACCACCGTACGAAGCTCTTGCTCACCGCGTAGGCGATGCCGGATCGCCCCTCCTCGGGTGCGATGTCGCAGGCCGTCATCATGGCGTCCAGGAAGGCATCGGGATCGTGCAGCGCCAGCGGGAACTGGCCTTCGGGAACAAGTTCCGCGGGTAGCAGGTGGGCCGCCATGGACGCCACGTTGACGATCGCGGCGCCCTTGGCGGCCACCGCGTGAAACATCTCGTTGACGTGCAGAGTGCCCAGTGCATTGGTCCGCATGACGTGGTCGGCCGGGCCCATGCTCGGGCTCACCCCCGCGGCGTGGATGACGGAGACGACGGTGCCGAGGCCGTTGGCGGTGTCGAACAGGTCGGCGACGGCGCGCCGGTCGGTCACGTCGCATTCGACGACCGTGGGGGACATCCCGAGGTCGTGCAGGGCGGTGGCCGCGGCCGCCAGCCGGTCCTGCCTGACGTCGCAGAGCACCACGGTGTGGTCGCGGCCGACGGCATGCGCCGTGGCCAGGCCCATGCCCCCCGCGCCGCCTGTGATCACCGCCACTCGATTCATGCGTGGACCGTATACGCAGCGGCGCTACATCAGGAGCCGGGGTTGGGGCGCCGCGTCGTACGGGTGACCGCTGTGCCGAAGGGCGTTGGTCAAGAACGGCGCCCGCACGGTGGCAGCCAGGTGGCGGCGGTTGACGGCCAGCCCGGCGAGGGCGACCGCGGTGTAGACGCCGCACAGCAGCAGCCGCCCGTGCGTCGAGGTGATCGGGAACTGGACGACGAACAACACCAGCAGTGTCCACGCCGTGGCCCGGTGGAAGCGCAGCCCCATGAGCAGCGCCACCCCCATCATGGTCTGGGTGGCGGTGAGCAGGATTTCCTCGACCTGTCGCGGGTCGAGGCCCAGCGAGAGTCCGCCGCCGCCGAGCAGGTGAGCGACCGGCAACGACCCGATCAGCAGCGACCACTGGTTCACCTTGGCCGATATCAGCATGGCGATGGCGGCCGTGCCCTTGCCGCGCGCGGCGAGGATGGTCGCGATGATGAATTCGGGGGCTTCGGAGGCCAGCGGGGCGAGCCACTGCACCAGCAGGAACCGGTCGATCCCCAGTTCGCCGCCGGCGGCGACCAGGTTGTCGGCGAACGGTTCGGCGCACAGCAGAATGACCGCTCCGGAGGTCACGAGGAGGCAGACGACGGCCAGGTGCCGGCGGCGATCGGGCAGTTCGCCCAGGGCCGCGGCGGTACCGATCAGGTCGGGCTCCGCCACGTCGCCGTGGCTGACCTTGTAGAGGTAGAAGCCGAACCACGCCAGCAGCGCCATCCCCGTGGCCAGGTGGATCTGCGCGCTCGCCGGGATGACGAATGCGAACACGCCGGCGAGCAGCAGAAAGCCGAGTTCGACCCGATTGGCCGGCTGCAGCGCCAAACCGCCGGGTTTGTCGGTGCCGGCCCGGCGCGCCACGACGATGCCGATCAGCACGACGACGGGCCAGCCCAGCCCCATCAGTAGCCGGTTGGACCCGGTCATGTTGGCCGAGGCGTATTGGGCGTAATCGGGGTTGTGGCCCGACACGTAGGCGTAGTAGAGGTCGACGGCGTATTCGGGCAGCACCGCGATCAACGCGAGCACCGCCGTCGCCAGCCCGCCGGAGACGTCGACCTGTGCGGCCTCGGCCGCCCACGCCAGCAGGAAGCTGGCCGAGACGACCGCGGCCCCGAAGATCAACAGGGCGGCCACCGGCTCCGGGCGCAGGCCCCCGAGGCGCACGACCACCGCGGGAACCATGAACGCCGTGGTGATCAGTGCGGAACGGACCAGGGTGCAGCGCGGGGAACGTACTGCGCTCGAGGCTGCGGGCCTGTCTGTGGCGAGCATCGTCATCCTTACGACTCGTCGAGCGGGGCTGCCGTAGCACACCCTTACCTAAGCTACCTGCCGGGTCGGTGGTCAGCAATGCCGCACGTGACCCCGGGCGGGAGTGGGTTACCTTTTCCTGCAATGGAATCCGAAAGTTCGGGTCGGCTAACTCATGACTTAGGCAAACCCCGGAAGCCGGGTTGGCCGACATGGAGTTCGATATGTGATACGACGCGCTGTCGGCCGGGTTGGTTCCGTGCCACACGCGCGCCCTACTCGGGGTGATCGGCGCCCATCGCCGCGGCGCTGGCCTGCGCCATGAGCCGCACCAGTTGGTTGCGCGTCAGCGATCCCATCATCTGTGTCGCCGCGCGCAGTTCCTCACCCACGATCCAGGTCGGGCCGTCGGCAAGGTTCTCGAACGCCTCCGCGATCACGTCGTCCACGGCAGCAGCGCCGGGGGGCGCATCCCCGGGCGAACCGATCTGGCCGCGGCCGTGTTCAAGCCGGCGCAGCGCAGGCGTGTCGATCTTGCCCGGGATGAGGCCCAGGACGTCGACGCCCTTGTCGTGCAGCTCGGCCGACAACGCTTATCTGTAACCTCTTCCGAGGTGTGTAAGACCCTATTGATCTAGATGGCTAGATCCGGCGAAGCCGAATTTTTGAGTCAAGCTTTGTGGTGCGGGTCAGGTTCGGCTGTGTTCGACTGGGGTTGTGTGACGGTTGATGTTTCGTTACGCGAATTACGCGGCCGTGGTGAGGGTTTCGACCGCGGTGCGGTGGGCGATGGCGGCAGATCGTAGACAGCCCTGGGTAGTCGTCGCGGTGACGAGTTCGGCTAGGCCGCAACGTAGTACGTGGTCCTGGACGCTGGCGCAGGCCGTCCGGGTGGTCGCCACCCTGGATAGCAGTGACATGCCCAGCCCTCTATGGCAGATCCTGGAGCAGCTGCTGGCCGAGTTCACCACCATCGGCTTTCTCTGCGACGACAACCCCGGACGCCGCAAGCGGCCCGTGGTGAGTGTCGCCGCGCCGGTTTTCGACCACCGTGGCCGCGTCGCGCTGATGCTGGCCGTGCATCCGCCGTGCCCGCTGAGCGCGGCAGGTCCGGAGGATCAGGGAAAGGCTCACCGACGAGTCGACGGCGCTGAGCCGATCCCATCGCGATCCGGACGTGGCGGGGAACGGTTGAGCGCTCCCTCTTGCGTCGTTTGCTGACCGCATTGGAGGATCGGGGGCCATGCGCACACATCGCGGCGGCAACCGCTGGGAATTGATCACCTGCGGTCTCGATGGGCATGCCACCTTCGCCCCGGACGACGAGGCGCTGGCCGGCCGGCTGCGCGGTGACACCGCGGTGGGTCCGGTGTGGCGCTGCCTGCGTTGCGGAGAGTTCGTCCTCGGCCGGCCGCGCGCCCAGGGCAGCACTCAGGACGCCCCGACGGTATTGCGCGGTGAGGCTTTGCGCCAGGCGATGATCGTCCGGGCGCTCGGCGCCGAACGCCTGCTCCGGGCGCTGCTGATCGGGTTGGCCGCCTACGCGGTGTGGAAGTTCCGCGGTGCGCGGGGATCCATCCAGGCAGCGCTGGAACGCGACCTACCAGTGTTGCGCGCCAGCGGATTCCAGGTGGACCAGATGACGGCTGTCCACGAGTTGGAGAGGGCCCTGACCGCCAAGCCATCCACGCTGCTCCTGTTGACCGCAGCGCTGACCGGCTACGCCCTGGTGGAAGTCGTCGAAGGGGTCGGGCTGTGGTTGTTGAAACGCTGGGGTGAGTACTTTGCGGTGGTGGCCACCTCGGTGTTTTTGCCGCTGGAGATCTCCGAGCTGGCCAAGGGCCTCACGACCACCCGCGCGGTGACCTTCACCATCAACGTGGCCGCCGTCGTCTACCTGCTCCTGTCCAAACGACTGTTCGGGCTCCGCGGCGGCCGCACAGCCTACGAGCAGCAACGGCGCGGCGAGCAGCTCCTCGACATCGAGAAGGCTGCCGCCAGGGCGTGACCTGTCGCCTGTGCACACGCCGGTGTCGTGGTGGAATTGTCGGCATGAGCGAGAACGCGCGCATCGTGGTGTGCCCCCACTGCGGGACGAAGAATCGCGTGCCCTCCGCGGCGGCCGGTAAACCCCGCTGCGCGCGGTGCCGGCAGTGGCTTCCGTGGATCGTCGACGCCCGCGACGACTCCTTTGCCGACGTCGCCGAGAAGTCGTCGGTGCCGGTGCTGGTCGACCTGTGGGCGACATGGTGTGGTCCGTGCCGGACGGTCAGCCCGGCCCTCGAGCAGTTGGCGCGGGAACGGGCGGGCCGGCTGAAACTGGTCAAGGTCGACGTCGACGCGGCACCCGCGCTGTCTCGGCGGTTCGCCGTGCGCGCGGTGCCGACCCTGCTGCTGCTGCGGGACGGCCGGGTGCTGGCCCGGCAGTCCGGTGCCGCGCCGCTGCCCGCCCTGCGCACCTGGGTCGACGACACGCTGGCGTGAGGCCTCGGTCAGGGTGCCGCGGAGCCCCCTGGTGCGGTGGGGGGTCTGCTGCGGAACTCGTCGATTTTGCTCCACCCGGCGACGTGTTTGGATAGCGGTATGTCCTATCCCGAGGAACGCATTGTCAGCGCCACCCGTGTCATCTCAGCCAGCGCGAACCGGATCTTCGAACTGATCGCCGACCCGTCGCGGCAGCCGAGCTGGGACGGCAACGACAACCTCGCCGCGGCCGCCCCCGGGCAGCGCGTGCGCCAGGCCGGCGACGTCTTCACGACCACGTTGACCAACGGTGCCGTCCGGGAGAACCACGTCGTGGAGTTCATCGAGGGCAGTCAGATCGCCTGGCGGCCGGCGGAAAAGGGAAAGCAGCCTCCCGGGCACCTGTGGCGCTGGCAACTCGAACAGCTCGGCGCCGAACTCACCAGCGTGACCCACACCTACGACTGGACCGCGCTCACCGACACGACGCGCCTCGAACGGGCCCGGGCGACCACGGCCGACAAGTTGCGGGCGTCGCTGGACCGGCTCGCCGAGCTGGCGCGCGACGCCTGAGGGGCACTCGATGAGCCGGTGCAGTCAGCGCCGGCGCATCACTTCCTGGCGCGCACCCACTGCAGCATCCCGAGGTTCGTGACGCGTACGCTGGCGAAACCGTTGTCCTCGAGGATGTCGCCGATCTCGTCGTCGCCGAACGCGTGCGCCCCGATGTTGGGCAGCATCTGCCACAGCCGCGCGGCACGCCCGGCGGTCGGGACCATGACGGCCAGCCTGCCGCCCGGGCGCAGCACCCGGGCCATCTCGGCCAGGGCGGCCGCCGGGTCCGGGATCAGCTGAAGCACGGCGATCGAGACAACTGCATCGACGGTGCCGTCGCGCAACGGAAGTCGCTGGGCATCGGCCCGGATGAATCCGACCTGCGGGCCCGCCTCGTTGCGCACCGCCCGCGCCAGCATCGCCTCGGAGATGTCGACGCCCAGTGCCAGCCCGTCGGGGCCGGCCGCCCGCGCCAGCGACGCGGTGACGTTGCCCGGACCCGATCCGACGTCAAGCGCCGTGCCCCCGTCCGGGATGTTCAGCCACTCGAGGGGATGGCGCCAGGCGCTGATCAGTCGCCGAGACAAGGCCTGGGCGTTGTCGTAGAGCATCGACCCGATCGGCGAGGCCCACGCGGCCTGGATCGGGCCGGTGTTCTGCGCGACGGCGGTGTCCCCGGCTGATGCGTCACCGAGCAGATCGAGATACCCCCTGCTGGCGTCGGCGTTCGCCGGGGGATCGGCAAGCAGGTCCACCGCGCGGCGCAACGCAGGCGGCAGCGAGACGTGCACATCGGTCATGTGTGCTCCTTTGATCAAATGCCAAGCTGTACGGCGAAATTGGCGGTCTGGGCTCACGTGGCCCTCTGTTGCAGCCTACGCCGGGTGGTGGTCGCCCGACTGTCCGCCGAATGTGGGGCGAGTTAACGCCTGACGGTGGCTCGCTCGCGGGCCAGGGCATACAGGCGCCACTGGCCCGGCACGCCCTTGAGGGCGTTCTCGCCGCGGTCGTCGAACCGGTGCCGCGACCCGGTGACGATGTCACGTACCGTCGAGGACACCAGCACTTCGCTCGGGCCGGCCAGCGCGCCCACCCGCGCGCCGATGTGCACGGCCATTCCGGCGACGTCGTCGTGCGCGGCGCCGCGGACCTCGCCCGCGTGGATCCCGACCCGCACCTCGATGCCCAGCACGCGGACGGCGTCCACCAGGGCGTCGGCGCACGCCAGCGCCGCGCTGGGACTGGAAAACGTCGCGACGAATCCGTCGCCGGCCGTGTTGACTTCGCGCCCGCCGAACCGCTGCAGTTCGTGGCGCACGATGGCGTCGTGGTTGTCCAGCAGGTCGCGCCACCGGTGGTCACCGAGCGCGGCGGCCCGCTCGGTGGAGCCGACGATGTCGGTGAACACGATGGTCGTGAGCAGCCGCTCGGGTTCGGAGCCACTGCGCACTCGCGTGATGAACTCCTCGATCTCGTCGAGCATCGGGCCGGTGTCGCCGACCCGGTACAGGGCGTCGCCGCCCGCGAGTTCCACCAGGCGCGACCCGGGGATGTGCTCGGCCAGGTAGTCGGCGTGCGCGACGGGGCTGAAGGCCGGGTTGTCGCGGTGCAGGATCAGGGTCGGCACCGTGATGCGGCCGAGGCGGTCGCGCACGTCGCCGTCCCTGATCTTGCGGACGAAGGTGCGCGCCATGCTCGGCGACGCCGCCCGGTTGCCGGCCATGTCCCACCATGCCCGGAAGGCGTCGTCATCGGCGACACTGGGGGCGATGATGCCGAGCAGGTCGAAGCCCCGCTCGCCGGCGTCCGGGTCCATGGCGGTCGTCGTGTACGGGTCGGCCGCGCTCAGGTCGGAGCCCATCGGGTAGTCCGGGGCGCGCAGCGCACGTGCCGCGCCGTTGACGGTCACCAGACTGTTCACCCGGTCGGGGTGATCGGCGGCCAGGATGATACCGGCCAACGAGGTGAAGCCCGGTGCCAGCACCGTCGCACGCGCGCATCCGACCGCGTTCATGACCGCGATCGCGTCGTTCGCCTAGGCCTCCGGGCCGATCATGTCCGGCGACGGGACCGGTGAGGACAGGCCGATCCCGCGCTGGTCGAAGCGGATCACCCGGGCGAACGACGCCAGCCGGCGATGGAAGCGGTACATCGACGGCTCGCCGTCGACGCAGTCGATCGGGATGAACGGCCCCGGCAACACGAGCAGGTCGACCGGGCCATCGCCGAAGACCCGATAAGCGATGTCGATCTCGCCGCAACTGGCGTACCTGGTCCGCGTCACCGGCGCCACGGGTCCAGGCTAATCCAGGTCGCCGGCAGGGTTGTCCCTTTGCCGTCCGCCGATGATCGGGATCAGGTAGCGGGCGGCGTACCGGCGCACAGCGGCCGGGTCCGTGGTGTCGAGGCGGTCGGTGGGGAACACGATGGTGCCGAAGGCGATCCGCAGCAGGATGTCGGCGACGTCGGCCAGCTCGGGGTCGGGCAGGTCGGCGCCGCAGCGCCGCAGCGTGTGGGCGATGCCGTCGGCGAACTGCCGGATCGGGAAGACCTCGGAACGCGAGAACAGCCCGAACAACTCGGGTTCGCTCTCGGCGATCCGGGAGTACAGCGGCGAGTCCTGCACCAAGCACACACCCAGGGCGAATGCCTCGACCACGGCCTGCTGCGGGCTGCATCCGGCGGTGGCCCGGTCCAGTGTGCGGAAGAAGCGGCCGACTTCGCGCCGCACCACCTTCTCGAACAGGTCGTCCTTGCTGGGAAAGCGCCGATAGATGGTGCTGCGGCTGACGCCCGCGCGGACGGCGACGTCCTCGACGTTCGCCCGGCGCACGCCGTAGGTTTCGAACACCGCCCGCGCGGTGTCCAGGATGACCCGGTCGACCTCGGATTTCTCGGATTTCTCGGTCTTCTCGCCGAGATTGCCGCCAGGGCTGTCAAACCGCATGGATCACACCCCCACTGCAATCTCGGCGTAAGAATGCTATTTTGACACAAAGATACGGCTTTGTATCAGTGATGCACACTGCACACTGCACGCGCTGACGAGGGGTGAGCATCACTGCCGGATCCTGATTCGGCAGTGATGCTCGACAGTGTTGCGCGAAGCGGTGCCCGTGCTGGTCGGCGGGGAGGGCCACGACGCCTGGCCGCGGCTGGGGCCCGACTCGCCGACCTGGAAGTTCTACGGCGATCACCGCACCGCGTTCTTCGGATTCCAGCGCACGGCCGGCGTCGAGAACTGCATCGAGCAACTCGCCCAGGGTGTGCTCGACCATTCGGTGGTATTCAGCGACACGCTGGGCCGGGCGAGGAGGACCGCGCCGCTCCTGATGCACGCCGTGTACTCCGATGATCCGCAGGCCTGGGGCCGCAAGGTTCGCGACTTCCACAAGCCGATCAAGGGGACCGTCAGTGACGGGTCGCGGTATCACGCGCTGAATCCCCAAGCCGGCCCGGCGGATTCTGTTCGCGCCGCTCAACGCACACACCCGGCTGGTCGTGGCGGGCACTTTGCCCCGCGGATGCAGGTGGTGTGCCAGTTGGAATGGAACGCCAAGAAGGACAAGCGCTTTCAGCGGCTCGCCGCCACCGTGCAGGCGCTGAATCCGCTCATCAACCGCTTGCCCCTGTCGGTGGTCTACCTGCCCTCGGCGGCCAGGGCGTGGCGCCGCGTGGGGGTTGACCCGCGCGGGCTGCACAATGGCGCCCGAGGAGTTGAACGGCGCGTAACTAGATGCGGAACTCTCTGTGCTGTAAGCTAATCGGCGGTCGAAACCTATCTTCGCGCGGTTCCTGTGACAGGATCGGTGGCATGGCCGATATCGGCTTTTCGATGCTGGACGTTCCGAGGTCGGCGCCGATCGACGATCCCGAGGCCTACCTGCGCGCCGCGATCGCCTGGCATTTCGGCCGTGACACCGGGTCGGCGTTCTGGCTGCGCACGGCCGAGATGCTGGACTTCGACCCGCTGCGCGACGTCACCACCTTCGCCGACCTGCGGAGGTTTCCCAACCTGGTCAACGAACTGCGCGGCGTGCCGGTCGAGGATCTGGTCCCCCGCGGCTACCGGGCCGAGGGGTCCTCGGCGCCGCTGCCCCGGGTGTTCGAGTCCGGTGGCACCACCGGCGCCCCGAAACGCACCGCGCAACTGCCGGATTGGTGCGCCCAGGTCGTCGAATGGCAGACCGAGGATTTCGCCGCCGGCGGATTTCTGCCGGGCCGGGGCTTTTTGTGCCTGATGCCCAGCGGGCCGCACGGGGTGGGCTACTTCTCACGCCTGGTCTCCGAGCGGTTGGGTTCGGTGTTCCACTCGATCGACATCGACCCGCGCTGGGTCAAGAAGCTCACCGCCCGCGACGCCGGCGCTGAGGTGGCGGCCTACGTCGAGCACGTCGTCGACCAGGCCGTCTTCGTCCTGCAGACGCAGGACGTCGCGAACCTGCATGCCACGCCGCCACTGGTGGAGGCAATGGCCCGCGACGGCCGCGTGGCGGACCTGGTGAACGACAAGATCCGCTACCTGTTGCTCAGCGGCGCTCACGTGGACGCCGACACGCTCGACCTGTTGCGCGACATCTTCCCGGCCACGACGATCACGATGGCCTTCGGCAGCACCATGGTGCTGTCCCAGGCGGTCACCAGGACCGTGGACGACGGGACGTTCGTCTTCGACCCGCGGGGCCCCTACGTCGTGTTCCGGGTCGTCGACCCCGACACCGGCGAGGAAGTCCCCTACGGCCAACTCGGCCGCGTCGTGATGAACCACGTCAGCAAGGGGATGTTCATCCCGAACAACCTGGAACGCGACCTGGCCATCCGCATACCGGGACCAGCGGGTCAGGTCGGCGACTCGCTCAGCGCAGTGCGGCCAGTGGGCGCTTTCGAGGGCGAGACCGTCATCGAAGGCGTGTACTGAAAGGCGATGTCGTGCACATCGACGCGCTCGGCCCCCAGGGGGAGTACCGCACCCGCACCCGCGAAGTCGTCCTGAGCACGGCCGGCGAAGCGGTGCTCGAACTGAGCGTCGTGCCGCCGCTGTATGTGTCACGGACGGTCGACGCGCAGCGCCAGGTTCGGCCGCTGCCGGTTGAACAGCGGGAAGCCGCCCTGGCCGCGGCGGCCCGCGTCTTCGCCACCGCGACCATCGCGGGACTGGATTTCGAGGCCTATGTCGCTGCGGCGAGCCGGATTTCGGGCCTACCGATCGCGGTCAACCGGGCCGGTGCGCGCGGTGTGGCCGACGCGGTCGCCGGAGCGTTCGCCGCGGTGCGCCCGGCCCGGCCCGTCGGTGCGGCGACGGACTGGCGCGAGGAGCGGGCCCGGCGCGGTGGTGCGATGTGGGTGCGGCGCGGGGAGGCGCTCGCCGTGCACGCCGCCGGCAACGGCCCCGGCGTGCACGGCCTGTGGCCCCAGGCGCTCGCGCTGGGCTACCGGGTGGCGGTGCGCCCGTCGCGACGCGAGCCGCTGACCGCGCATCGGCTGGTTAATGCGCTGCGCCAGGCGGGGTTTCGGAACGAGGACGCCGCATACCTGCCGACCGGGCACGGCGGCGCGGACGAGCTGATCCGCGCGGCCGACGTCGCGGTGGTTTACGGCGGCCAGGACGTCGTCGACAAGTACGCCGCCGACCCCAGGGTGGTGGTGCACGGGCCGGGGCGCACCAAGATCCTGATCACCGCCGACCGCGACTGGCGCGACCATCTCGACGTCGTCGTCGAGTCGATCGCCAACCTGGGCGGCATGGCCTGCGTCAACACCACCGCGGTGCTCTACGAGGGCGACCCCGCCCCGCTGGCCGCGGCGATCGCCGAACGGCTGGCCGCGATCGAGCCCCTGCCCGGCGCCGACGAGCGGGCCATCCTGCCCACCCAGCCGCTCGCCAAGGCGCACGCGCTGGCGAGTCACCTGGCGGCCAAGGCCGCAGGGACCACCCCATTGCTGGGTGCCGACCAGGTGGTGGCCCGGGTCGGAGACGGTTACGCCGCGCTGCGCCCGGCTGTGCACCTGCTGGACGGACCCGGCTCGGGTCGGCTCACCGACACGCTCAACACCGAACTGCCGTTCCCGTGCGTATGGGTGTCGCCGTGGTCCCACGGGGCCGGCGTCGCACCGCTGCGGCATTCCCTGGTCGTCACCGCGATCACCGGCGATGACGCGCTGATCGACACCCTGCTCGGCGAGCCGACCGTCAGCAACGTCTACCGCGGCGCCCACCCGACCTTCCACGGGGCGCCCGAAATCCCGCACGACGGTTTCCTGGCCGACGTCCTGATGCGCAACAAGGGCTTCATCGGCGAGTGAGTGCCGCCGAAAGACGCGTGCGCCGTCATATGATCTGCTAACTATATGAATGTCGAGGCGCACGGTTGACTCACAGCCATTTCTCGGCGAGCACACCAGCGGATGCGGCGGTCAAAGGTGAACGTGATAACGCAGGTCCTCCACGCGGCTGCCGACCGACTGGCCAACCCTGCGCGGATATCCGATCCGGATCGTCTTCGCGGCGCCGTTTCCGGTAAGACCGCCCTGGTGACCGGCGCGTCGTACGGGATCGGCGAGGCGACGGCGCGCAGGCTGGCCGCGGCCGGTGCGACGGTGCTGGTGGTCGCCCGGTCGGCCGACCGGCTCGACGAACTCGCGGCGTCGATCAACGCGGGCGGCGGACAAGCGGTTGCCTACCCGACCGATCTCGCCGACGAGGCCGCGGTCAGCGCGCTGGCCAAGCAGATCAACGAGGACCACGGCCCGCTCGACGTGGTGGTGAGCAATGCCGGCACGTCGTTGCGCCGCTCGCTGCATCAGCAGTACGACCGTCCGCACGACTTCCAGCGCACGATCGACACCAACTATCTGGGCCCGATCTGGCTACTGCTGGGGTTGCTGCCGACCATGCGCGACGGCGGCGGCGGGCACATCGTGAACGTCTCCAGCGTCGGCGTGCGAGTGGTGCCCAGCCCGCAGTGGGGCGCCTACCAGGCGTCCAAAGGGGCGTTCGATCGCTGGCTGCGCAGCGTCGCGCCCGAACTGCACGCCGGCGGCGTGACCGTCACCTCGGTCTACTTCGCGATGGTCCGCACCAGGAGGATCGAACCCATGCCGGTCCTGGGCCGGCTGCCCGGCCTGTCCGCGGAGGAGGCCGCCGACACGATCGCCAAGGCGATCATCGACCGCCCGCGCACGATCGAACCGCCCTGGATGTGGCCCGCCGAGCTCGCGTCGGCGCTGCTGGCCGGCCCCGCCGACCAGGCGGCCCGACTGTGGTGTCGCCGGTTCTCCACCGAGACCGACACCCACGAGGCCACGCGATGACGACCGGCGGCCTGCTCACCACCGTGGCCCGGGCGCTGTTGTCCTGCGGGCTGCTCAGTCCGCCGTCCCCGGCCACCGGGGTACGGCTCCTGCGCGCGGCGGTGCGCGGCGGTACCAACCCCTGCACCCTGCTGGGGGTCACGGCGGCCCGGTGGCCGCACCGGTCCGCCATCGTCGACGACGACGGCGCCCTCAGTTACCGCGAGCTGCAGCGGGGAGCCGAGGCGCTGGCGGGCCGGCTGTCCGGCGCCGGCGCCGGACCCGGCCGGGCCGTCGGGGTCATGTGCCGCAACGGGCGGGGCTTCGTAGAGGGCTTTTTCGCCGCCGCCCTCCTTGGCGCCGACGTGGTGCCCGTCAACACGGAGTTCCGCACCGACGCGCTGGCGGCCACGCTGAGCGGTCACCGGATCACCGTCATGGTCGCCGACGACGAGTTCACCGAGCGGGTGCGCGCCGCCGATCCCTCGGTGACCATCGTCGACCCGGCGACGGTCACGGCCCACGACGGCGACCCGCGGCCCCGGGTCGCCGCACCGGGGCGCATCGTTCTGCTCACCTCGGGCACCACCGGCACACCCAAAGGCGTGCCGCGCACCCCGCAGTTGCGCTCGGCAGTGGGGGTGTGGGCGACACTCCTGGACCGCACCCGACTGCGTACGGGATCGCGAATCTCGGTGGCGATGCCGATGTTTCACGGGCTGGGGCTTGGCATGCTGATGATCACGGTGGGCCTGGGCGGCACCGTGCTCACGCAACGCCACTTCGACGCCGAGTCCGCCCTGGCGCAAGCGTCGCTGCATCGGGCCGACGCGTTCACCGCGGTGCCGGTGGTGCTCGCACGCATCCTCGACCTGCCCGAACGCCTGCGGGCGCGCAACCCGGTGCCGCACCTACGGGTCGTGATGTCCAGCGGGGAGCGGCTCGACCCCACGCTCGGGCAGCGGTTCATGGACACCTACGGCGACATCCTCTACAACGGCTACGGTTCGACCGAAGTCGGGATCGGCGCCCTGGCGACGCCGACCGACCTGCGTGACGCCCCCGAGACCGTCGGAAAGCCGGTCGCGGGCTGCCCGGTACGCATCTTCGACAAGCACGACCGGCCGGTTGGGCCGCGGGTCACCGGCCGCGTCTTCGTCGGCGGCGACCTGGCCGGCGCCGGCTCCGCGGTGGGCTCGAACGCCGGGCCCGCGAAAGCCTTCGTCGACGGCATGACCGGCACCGGCGACATGGGGTACCTCGACAACGCGGGCCGGCTCTGCGTCGTCGGCCGCGAGGACGACATGATCATCTCCGGGGGAGAGAACGTCTATCCGCGCGCGGTCCAGAACGCGCTCGCCGAACACCCAGACATCGCCGACAATGCGGTCTTCGGGGTTGCCGACGAACGTTTCGGCCATCGGTTGGCTGCTTTCGTGGTGCTGCGGCCGGGCAGCGGCATCGACGCACCGACGATTCGAGAATACTTGAAGGACAGGGTTTCCCGCTTCGAACAGCCCAGGGACATCAACTTTGTCGGCATCATTCCGCGCAATCCGGCGGGCAAAGTGGTACGTCGGGAGCTGACCGGCTGAATTCGCCGCTCTCGCGGGATCAGGCGCCCGATCGCACGGTGTGGCGCGCCTTCATCGCCCGCGGCTCCCGTTCGGAGTGGCAGGGACCTTGCGCAGCGGTGCCGGGGACCAAAGACTCTGCGGTTCAGGCCGGTGGTGGGGCATCCTCGGAAGCGTGAACAAGCGCATTGTCATTCTCGGCGGTGGAACAGGCGGCACATTGACGGCGAACCGGTTGCACCGGACGGTCCCTGACGCTGACATCACGGTCGTGGATCGCGACGACACGCACGTCTACCAGCCCGGCTTGCTGTTTGTGCCGTTCGGGTTGATCAGCCCCGACGACATCGTGAAATCCCGCAAACGCCAGCTCCATGCCGGGATCCGTTATCTCCAGTGCGATATCGACCGCGTCGACGTCGACGGCGACCAGGTCCACCTGACCGACGGCGTCGTGCTGGATTACGACGTACTGGTCATCGCGACCGGTGCCAGGCTGATGCCCGAGGAGACCGAGGGCATGACCGGTCCCGGCTGGATGCGAAACGTCTTCTCGTTTTACAACCTCGAAGGCGCGTCGGCGCTGGAACGCGCGCTGTCGGCATTCGACCATGGCCGGCTCGTGCTGAACGTTGTCGACATGCCGATCAAATGCCCGGTCGCGCCGCTGGAGTTCTGCTTCCTCGCAGACGCGTACTTCCGTCGCCGGGGCATTCGCGATCGGGTTGAGCTGGTCTACGTGACGCCGCTGGACGGCGCGTTCACCAAGCCGGTGGCTGCCCGCGAACTGGGCAGCCTGTTGCAGAAAAAAGGCATCGAACTGGTCACCGAGTTCAACACCGGACAGGTCGACGGCGAGGCGGGTCGGCTGATCTCCTACGACGAACGCACGGTCCCCTTCGATCTGGCGGTCGTCTGTCCGCTGCACGGCGGGGCCGACTTCGTCGGCCGTTCTTCAGGCCTCGGCGACGAATTGAACTTTGTGCTGACTGATCAGCGGACCCTGCAGTCGACGGTGCGGCCGAACATCTTCGCCATCGGCGACGCGACCAACGTTCCGACGTCCAAGGCGGGGTCGGTCGCCCATTTCGAGGGCGATGTGCTGACCCACAACGTCGCGCAGTTCCTCGCCGGCCGGCCCCTGGACGCCCGGTTCGACGGTCACACGAACTGCTTCATCGAAAGCGGGGACCGCAAAGCACTGCTCATCGACTTCGACTACGACACCGAACCGCTCCCCGGGCACTTCCCCTTGGGTGTCGGGCTGCCCCTGCTCCGGGAATCCCGGCTCAACCACATGGGCAAGCTGGCCTTTCGCTGGCTCTACTGGAATGTGCTGCTCCCAGGCCGCGACATCCCCGGCATCGGCAGTCGGATGCCGCGCACCGGAAAACGATTCGAGACCGCTTCACGATAAGAGCCACCGCACGATGAGAGCCACTGCACGAGAAGAGAAGGACATGACATGACGACAAAGCTATACGCGGGAACCGAAGTGACCGTGAACGACGAAGGTTTCTTCATCGATCCCAAGCAATGGAACGCGGACATGGCTCCCGAGATCGCCCGGGAATGGGGCGTTCCGGCGCTCAACGACCAGCATTGGCAGGTTGTCAAACAGATGCGCCACGAATACGAGCAGACCGGCAGCGGGCCGTCGGTGCGTGCGCTCAGCAAAAGCTCCGGCGTCAGCATCAAGGATCTCTACCAGTTGTTCCCGAAGGGACCCGCGAAAGTGGCCGCGCGAATCGCCGGTATTCCCAAACCCATCGGTTGCATTTAAGAAGAACGGCGCATCACATGGAAAACCCGATCGAAAAAGTCTCCATCATCATCTCCCAAGGGTCTCTGGAGGGTATCTATCCGGGTCTGATCATGGCCAACGGCGCCCGTGCCGAAGGGATGGAAGCGAACCTGTTCTTCACGTTCTTCGGCCTCGACGCGATCCACAAGAACCGGCAGAAGGACATCAAGATCGCCTCCGTCGGCAACCCGGGCCTGCACGTCCCCACCTGGATCGGGGGATTGCCGGGGATGTCCTGGTTGTTGACGCGCCAGATGACCGACCGGATGGACAAGCTGGACATCCCGCCGGTGCCCGAATTCGTCGAGATGATCGCCGATACCGGTGCCGGCCTGTATGGCTGCAAGGCGTCGGTTGACCTCTTCGGTTTCGGCCCCGATGACTTCATCGACCCGGTGAAGGACCAGATCATCACCGTCGGTGACTTCTACCAGTTGGCGGCGGGCGGTCAGATCCTCTTCACGTAGCCGGTTCTAGCCGGTTCGCTCAGCCGTTTCGGTATGTACGAGGCCGACGCAAAGGCGCCTTTGACCTTCCTCGACGGCGCCGGGCGCGACGAACTCCGTCACGCCGACAGTGAGGAACCCGCCGCCCCGGGGAGACGCCGCTCATCGGCCTGACGATTGCGCCTATTCGGGTTTCGGGCCGCCGTTCCAGACGCCCGGAATCTGTGCGGCGATCTCGGCGGCCTTGGGCTCGATCGCCGCGACGCGCTTGGCCAGCCAGTTGGGTGCCAGCACCGAGACGGCGGTGGTACCCGCCGTGGCGCCGATGACGCCGCTCCAGGCCACCGGCCCCAGCGGGGTGCAGCCGAAGAAGTGGCTGACGCCCGGCGTTTGCACGATCGCCACCAGGACCGCGGCGCTGCCCAACGCCGTGCCCAGTACCAGGGGGCTGTGCCGGCGCGTCAACAGGGTCTGCGCCAGCTGCGTCGTCACCAGTGCAGTCAAACCCATGGTGGCCGTGCGTCTTTCGGTTCCGAAGGTGTAGCGTCCGATGCCCCAGGCGGCCGTCGCTCCGGCCGCGGTGACGGCGCCACGGGTGACGATCTGGCGCAGCAGCGGCGCGTCGAGCGACGGCGCCGGGCCCGCAAGGGCGGCCCGCTGGAACGCGCGATGGAGTTCGTCGGCATCGGTGGCGGCCCCGTTGCCGGTCGCGTCGTCGGCTTCTTCGGAGTGGGGGTCCGGCTGGGGGTACTGCGGGGTGACGGCCACCGCGAGCGCGGGGAACATGTCGGTCAGCAGGTTCACCAGCAACAGCTGCCGGGTGCCCACCGGCGCCCGCCCCGTACCCAGCGCCGTGCCGATGATGGTGAACAAGACCTCACCCACGTTGCCGCCGACCAGGATGCCCACCGCGTCCCTGACGCCGCCCCACATGCCGCGCCCCTCGACCAGGGCGTCGAGCAACACGCCCAGGTCGTCTTCGGTCAACACGATGTCGGCGGCCCCCCGGGCGGCCGAGGATCCCCGACCGCTCACCCCGATGCCCACATCTGCCATCCGGATGGCGGCGGCGTCGTTGGCGCCGTCCCCGACCATCGCGGTGACCTGACCGCAGGCCTGCAGCGCCGAGACGATCTGGACCTTCTGTTCGGGGCTGACGCGGGCGAACACCTGGACGTCGGCGACCAGCCTGGCGCGGGCGTCGTGGTCGAGGGCGGCGAGTTCGGCGCCGGTGATCTCCCGCGCATCCGACGGCAGCCCCAACTGGCGGGCGATCGCCCGCGCGGTCACCGGATGGTCGCCGGTGATCAGCACCACCCGGCGGCGGGCGTCGATCAGCGCCTCGATCAACGGCCGCGCCGACTCCCGCGCGGTGTCGGCCAGACCGACATAGCCGATCACCTGGAGGTCGTACGCGGCGGCGTCCACGGCGTCGGCGTCGGTGTCGTCTTCGGACAGCCCGTGCTCCCAACGGCGTTGCGCCACCGCGAGCACGCGCAGACCCTGTTCGGCCAGACGCAACACCAACGCATCGGCATGGTCGCGGCCCGCGTCCGTGTCGGCGAACCGGCAGCGTGGCAGGATCTTTTCTGGAGCGCCCTTGACCACCAGCGTCGGGTGTTCGTCGGCGCCGGTGGTGCCGATCGCGGCGGCGTACCCGCGACTCGACTCGAACGGCACTTCGGCGTGCAGCGTCCATCCGAAACCGCTTTGACCGTTGCGGGAACTCGCGGCGGTGAGGATGGCCTCGTCGGTGGCGTGCGCGTGTCCCTGCCCGTTCTGCGGCTGCGTGCTGCTGCGCGCGGCCGCGCGCAGCACCGCACTGGCCCGCGGGTCCGTCGTCGCGGGCAACTCACCGTCGACGTCGGTTTCGTGCGGGACGGCGCACACCACCCGCAAATGGTTTTCGGTGAGCGTTCCGGTCTTGTCGAAGCACACCGTCTGGACCCGCCCCAGGGCTTCGACGGCGCGCGGCGTGCGCACCAGCGCTCCGCGCCTGGACAACCGCTGGGCGGCGGCGAGTTGGGCGAGAGTGGCCACCAGCGGCAGGCCCTCGGGGACCGCAGCCACCGCGATGGCGACGCCGTCGGCGACCGATTGACGCAGCGATCCCTTGTGCGCCAAGGCCAACCCGGTCACCGCCGCGCCGCCCGCCAGCGTGAGCGGCAACACCTTGCTGGTCAACTCCCGCAACCGGGCCTGCACCCCGGCCGCCGACTCGACATCGGCGATGGCCGAGATCGCGCGCTGCGCCGCGGTACCGGCTCCGGTGGCCACCACGATCGCCCGCGCGCGCCCGGCGACGATGGTGCTGCCCTCGAAGAGCATGCTGGCCCGGTCGGGATCGGTGACGGCGACGGGCTCGACCTGCTTGTCGACCGGCAGCGACTCCCCGGTGAGGAAGGACTCGTCGACCTCGAGGTCCTCGGCGACCAGCAGGCGCGCATCCGCCGGCACCACCTCCGGCGCCGCCAGGTCGATGACGTCGCCCGGGCGCAGCGACTTGGCGCTCACCGTCGCCGTTCGCGGCGCGGAGCGCGCCGCCTCCAGCCGACGCTGCGACGTCGCCATCGTGGGAAGAACGACGCGGCGCGCGAGCTGGTCCTGTTCGGCGAACAGCTCGGCCACGGCCGCCTCAGCCCGCAACCGTTGCGTCCCGCCGACGATCGCGTTGGCGGTCATCACGCCCGCCACCAGCAGCGCGTCGATGTTGCTGCCGACGATCGCCGAGGCCGCCGCACCCACCGCCAGGATCGGCGTCAGCGGGTCGGCGAGCTCGGCCCGGGTGGCCGACAGCAGCCGGCCCAGCCGGGCCGCTGGCGCCCGTAGTGGCGCCAGCGCCGGGTTGTAGGACAGGTCTTCGAGAACACGTTGCCACGGTGCGATGCCGGGCTCGACGGCCAACGGGTGGGTGCGGCTGGACAGCCGGGAATAGACGATCTCTGGGTCCAGTGCATGCCAGGCGGTCAACGGTTGGGGAGTGGGCACAGGCTGGCGGAGCACCCGGGTGGCCGAGAACGCCCCCTGTACCAACGCGGCCGCCGCGGCGGCGTTGACCGGGTTGAGCCAGCGCTGCAGGGCCAGCGGGTTGGTGGTGGCCTGCGGATCGCCGGTCACCAACAGCAGCCCGGCCAGCATGCTGCCGCCCTTGGCGAGGCGCACCGACGACTCGGTGGCCTCGCGGGCGGTCGGCAACGCGGACAGGATCCGCACCGCCGCAGCCAAATCGGTGCCGGTGATGATGTCCGCGGTCCACGGTGTCGCGGCGTGGGGATCGTCGAGCGCCACGCCGACGTCGGCGACGGCCAGCGCGGCCAGCGTGTCGGTCGAGGCGAAATCCGGGTGCAGCGCGGTGATCAGCAACACCGGGCCGCGGTCACTCCGCAGGTCGCGCACCAACGTCAACAACGGCGTCCCCGGCGGGTGGGTCACCGCGACGCTGGCCGTGAGGTCCTCGGTGCCTGCGACGTGGCGCAGCACCACCCGGGCGCCGGTGCGGTGCGCGGTCTGCAGCAGCGGGATCGCGAAGGGATCGACCTCCCAGCCCACGTCGACGCTGCCCACGACCTCGCCGTCGACGACGAGGTCGGCATGTTCGAGGCCCTGTGCCGGCGCCGCCGACGGGCCCTGCGTGGGCACCCGGCGCAGCCGCGCCCCGGTGGCCGGTAACTCGTCGGGGTCGGGCTCGGGCGGCTGCTCCGCGTGTAGCAGTGCGTCGGCGACCTCATAGACGCGGTCGTCGTCCCAGCCGGGCATGTCCCCGTGCGCCCGCAACACGGCGCGGTGGTCGCCGCGCAGGGCCGCCCCGTCGATGAGGACGATCTTGACCCGATCCAGGCGGCGCAGGGCCCCGGGGTCGAGGATCAGTTGCCCGGCGTTGGCGAGTCCGCGGCCCAGCACGGCGGCGAACGTCTGGCGACCCATGTGAGCGGCCCTTGGCACCCCGGCCAGTAGGGCGCCCGCGGCGTCCTCGGTGCCACCGCCGGCCAGCAACGCGGTCGCCGCGGCGATCAGCGACGCGTTGGCGGCCTGGTCGGCGTACTCCTCCACGGGGCCGGCCATCGACCCCTTCGCGGTGTCGACGGCCGCGTCGACGGCCCCACCGACCATGACGTGGGACGCCTCACCGGCGGCTGCGGCCGCCGAGGTGTGCCGCAGCGCCTGCGATGTGGGCCCGGCCGACGAGATGACGGGCACCACCGGGGCCTGCGGCCGCCGCGGCGAGGCGAGCTCCGGCTCCCGCTCGCGCCACCGCTGCCGGTGCGCCGCCGCTTCAGAGATCTGCAGGCTGCGTTGCGCGAGGTCCAGCATCGGTGTGCCGATCGCCTGGGTCAGCCCGTTGGAGACCGCCGCCGAAGCGCTGAGCAGTACGTCGGTGCCGACGCGGCCCAGCCGCGACTCCAGGACGGAGACGATTCGCGGCTGATGGTTCAACAGAGCCGAAGCGGCGCGTGCGCTGCGCGGGGCGACGGGCAGCCGGCCCAGCCACCCGGTGACCGCGGCGCCGATCGCCCCGACGTCCATCGCCGCTGCCGTCAACGGCACCAGGATCGCCAACGGGTTGCCCGGGTCGGCGAACGGCGCGGTGCGGGTAGCCGGCCGCGTCCCGGCCAATGCCAGGTCCTCGGCCACGCGTGAGACCGTCCGGCGCACCTCGCCCAGCACCGCGTCGCAGTCGGCGTCGCTTTCCAGTTCGACCACCAGCCGGCCCAGCGCCCCCTCCACGTGGGCCGTGGCCACACCGGGAATCCTGCGCACCGGCTCCTCGACCACCGGCGCGTGTTCGTGCCAGCTGGGGAAGGGCAGCAGCGGGTCGATGTCCAGGTGCACCCGCCGTCCGCTCTGCCAGCGCACCTGCGGCGTGACGTGGTTCGCGGACCCGTTGGTGGCGGAACTGCCGATCCCGATCGCACGGCTCGTTGTCTGCGCCATGGACTGCATCACCGGACCGGCCAGCTCGGTGACCGGACTGGCCAGCAGCTGGACCGCGCCCACCGCGCCGGCTGCGGTGGAAACGCCGGCTCGGACGACTTCCGCAGCTCCACCGGTCACGCCGGCGATGACGCCGGATACCCCGGGAATCCTCATTCCGTCACCCTAACGATCACACCTATCGCGCCCAATGGCCTCGGCGTGCCGAGAGCATGTTCACAGCCGCACCGTGACGAGCCGTAGCGATGGAGCCGAAAATTGCGGGCGACCCGAATCGGGGCGGTTGCCGGGGTGTCCAGTGACTTCACTGTCAAAGAGCCTACCGGGTTGGCGGACGGCCGAACGCGCCGAACAAGCGGGGGTCGAGCGTCCGACCTGCTAGCCCGCCGGGATCCCGCGCGGGGCGGCCATCACGAGCGTAACCGCACGGCGAAAAATCGGGCCGCAAATCGCCGTGGCGTTACGCACGCGGCGTGCGCGCGCCCGCCGGGCCCACGCACCTAGGTTATGCCCCATGAGTTGGTGGTTCGCCCAGGCCGAGCGGACGCTGTCCGAACAGGTGCCCGCCGCACCGGACAGGGTCCGCGACTTCTACGTCGACCTGGACCACATCAAGGTCGTGCATCCGCTGATCGTGTCCGTGGCCGCCGAGTCTCGCGCCGACACCCCCGACGGCTACCGGCGGAGCTATCGCGTGGTCGACCGGATCCCGCTGGGGCCGTTCACGGTGCGGATCACCTACCGGGCGACGCTGCACGTGCCGGCCGACGGCGACGTGCACACCGAGGCCGACCAGCCCCCCGGGGTGCGGCTGCGGGGCACGGTGAGCTTCGAGCCGGCCGCCGGCGGCACCCGGCTCACCGAGCGAATCAGCATCACGGCGCCTCGGCCGCTGGCCCCGGTGACGACGCGCGAAGCGGTCAAGGCCCACACCGCGATGCTGGCGGGTATTCGGCGCCACTTCGAATCCACTTGAGCGAAAGCCTTTTCCGTCGGCTCGGCTACTGCGCGGCCTTGTCGGGCGCGTAGCCCAGGATGCTCTTGACCTCCAGATACTCGTGGAACCCGAACGAGCTCCACTCCCGGCCGTTGCCGCTGCGCTTGTAGCCACCGAACGGCGCGTTGATGTCGAAGGCGTGGTTGATCGTCACCCAGCCGGCCCGGATCCTGCGGGCCACGGCGCGCGCCGTGTCGAGGTCGGCCCCCGAGACGTAGCCGGCCAGGCCGTAGTCGGTGTCGTTGGCGAGCGCGACGGCGTGGTCGAGATCGTCGTAGCCGAGCATGCACAGCACCGGACCGAAGATCTCCTCGCGCGCGATCCTCATGTTGTTGGCGACGTCGGCGAAGACGGTGGGCCGCACGTAGTAGCCGGTGTCCAGGCCATCGGGTCGGCCGGGACCGCCGGCAACGACTGTCGCGCCCTCGTCGATGCCGGTCCGGATCAGCCGCTGCACCTTGTCGAACTGCGCCCTCGACGCCACCGGCCCGATCGCGGTCTTGTCGTCGGGGTGTCCCACCCGCACCTGGCCGGCGGTTTCCCGCGCGACGGCGACGGCCTCGTCCATGCGTGAGTTCGGCACCAGCATGCGCGACGGCGCGTTACAACTCTGCCCGGAATTGGGCATCATGTTGGCCACGCCGGCGCGCACGCCGTCGGCGAAGCCCGCGTCGTCGAGCACGATGTTGGGGCTCTTGCCGCCGAGCTCCTGGGTCACCCGCTTGACGGTGGGGGCGGCGGCCTTGGCGACCTCGACGCCGGCGCGGGTCGACCCGGTGAAGGACACCATGTCGATGTCGGGATGGCCCGCAAGTGCCATGCCCACGCCCGGGCCGTCGCCGTTGACCAGGTTGAACACCCCCGCGGGCACGCCCGCGGCGTCCAGGATCTCGGCGAAGACGCAGGCCGAGAACGGCGCGACCTCGGACGGTTTGAGGATCATCGTGCAGCCCGTGGCCAGCGCCGGGTACACCTTGACCGCGATCTGGTTCAGCGGCCAGTTCCACGGCGTGATCAGCCCGCAGACGCCGACGGGTTCCCGGGCCAGCAGCGTCGCCCCGTGTTGTTCGGAGAACGAGAAATTCTTCAGCACGTCGATCGCCGTGGCCAGGTGAGCGAGCCCGAGCCCGACCTGCGGGCCCGCCGCCAGCGAAGGCGGCGCGCCGATCTCCTCGGTGACCGCTTCGGCGAGATCGCCCGCACGCCTTTGATATTCGACGAGAATGGACTCGAGTAGCTCGAGGCGCTGCTCGCGACTGGTCTGCGACCAGCCGGCGAAGGCGCGCCGGGCCGCGGCGACCGCGACGTCCACGTCGGCGGCCGTACCGAGCGAGATCTTGCCGGCGACCCGCTCGGTCGCCGGGTTCTCGACGTCGAACGGGTTGGGGCGCAGGGGGTCGACCCATCGCCCGTCGATGTAGAACTGCAGGTGTTCGCGCATCGGATCATCCTCCTAATTACTGGGTCTATTACTGGGTGGGCGGATTCCAGTCAACGTCGCAACGGGGACGGTTGCAAGACTAGCGGAATGGGTCTGCCGGAGACGGATGTAGCGCGGGTGCAGCGGTGGTGCCG
>NZ_JBMIOP010000010.1:0-5598 GCF_049197365.1 Mycobacterium sp. THU-M104 | reverse complement strand
AACGTGTCCCACTTGCCGCGGCTGGCCGTGACGAAAACCTCGGCGCCCCAATGCCTGGCCAGCTGCACCGCGGCCATACCGACCCCACCCGTCGCGGCGTGCACCAGCACCCGCTCGCCGGCGCGCAGCCCGGCCAGATCCGCCAACCCGTACCACGCCGTCAGGAACACCACCGGCACGCCCGCGGCCCGGGCCGGCGACCAGCCCCGCGGCACGCGCACCACCGAGCGCTGATCGACCACGGCCTGCGGGCCCACCACCCCGAGGAGGCCCGTCACGACGTCGCCGACGGCCAGTCCGGTCACGCCGGGCCCGACCACGGCGACCACACCGGCACCCTCGACGCCCAGGTCCCCGCCACCGGGATACATACCCAACACCACCAACACGTCCCGGAAGTTCACGCCGACCGCCCCCACGGCGACCCGCACCTGCCCGGCGCCCGGTTCCGCAGCCGCGCAGGGCCGCACCTCCACGTCCTCGATGGTGCCTCCACCGCCGGGCGCCAACCGCCACCAGCCGTCCGCGGGCAGCCGCAAACCCGCCGGCGCCGCCGGCGGTGTCAACCGGGCGCCGTACACGACCCCCGCACGGATCACGAGCTGCGTTTCGCCACAACCGGTTACATCACCCGCCTCGACCGAGCCGTCGGAATCGAGGGGCATCACCCGGCCCGGATGCTCGGCCTGCGCCGAACGCACCAACCCCCACACCGCCGCGGCGGCAAGATCGCGGACCTCCTCCCCCGGCAGGGCCACCGCGCCCCGGGTCAACACCACCAGCAGCCCCGGGCCGTCACCGGCCAACCACGACTGCAGCACCGACAGCGCCTCGGTGGTGGCCGCGCGCACCGAACCTGTCACCGGCCCTTCGCCGGATACCCACTCCCACACCACGGTCCCGTCGCCGGAATCGCTGCCACGCGGCGGCACCGGCGACCACACCACCTCCAGCAACCCGTCGGCGCCGACCGGGCCGGGTGTCAGCTGCCCGCCCGACAGCGGGCGCATCACCAACTCCCGCACCGACAGCACCGGCGATCCGGCCGGGTCGGCCAATTCCACCGACACCGCATCCGGGCCGGCCGCGGCCAGCCGCACCCGCGCCCGGGAGGCGCCCTCCGCATGCAAGTACACGCCCTGCCACGAGAACGGCAGCACAAGCTGCGCCGGCGGGCCGGCGACTCCCAGCGCGTGCAGGGCGGCGTCGAGCACCACCGGATGAATCCCGAACCCGGAGGTCACCCCGGCGTCCTGCGGCAGCTCGACCTCGGCGAAGATCTCGTCGCCCCGCCGCCACACCGCCCGCAGTCCGCGGAAGGCCGGGCCGTACTGATAACCGCGCCCGGCCAGCTCGTCGTAGGCGCCGCTGACGTCCACCGCCTCCGCGCCCACCGGCGGCCACACCGACAGGTCCGCGGCCGGCTCTACCGAACCCGACCCCAACACTCCGGCGGCGTGCAGCGTCCACCCCGAACCGGGCTGCGCCGCAGCTGAATACACCGACATCGCCCGCGATCCCGAATCGGCGGGAGCGGCCACCACGACCTGCAGCCGCACCCCGCCGACCGCCGGCAGTGCCAGCGGCGCCGACACGGTGAGCTCCTCGAGCACCGGGCAGCCGACCTCGTCACCGGCCCGCAACATCAACTCCACGAAGGCGGCCCCCGGGAACAGCACCGTGCCGGCCACCGCGTGATCGGCCAGCCACGGCTGCGCGCTCAGCGACAGCCGGCCCGTGAAGACCGTCTGGCCCGAGTCGGGCCGCTCCACCGCCGCGCCCAGCACGCCGTGTTCGATGCCCGCCAACCCCACCGCGGCCAGATCGGATCCCGCCGCACCGGGCGGCAGCCAGAATCTGCGCCGCACGAAGCCATACGTCGGCAGCGGTACCCGCCGGGCGTCGAGACCGGCGAACGCCGCGGGCCAATCCACCCGCACCCCGGCGACGCTCGCCTGGCCCAGCGACAGATGGAACCGCTCCAGGCCGCCGTCGTCGCGCCCCAGGGTGGGAACAACGACGGCGTCGCCGCGTTCGGCCACGGTGTCCTCGATGCCGGCGATCAGCACCGGGTGCGGGCTGGATTCGACGAAGACCCGGTACCCGTCGGCGTGCGCGGCACGGACCGCCCGCTCGAATTGCACCGTCTGGCGGACGCTTTGGTACCAGTACTCGGCGTCCAGCCCGGCGGTGTCGACGGGGGCGCCGGTGACGGTCGAGAAGAAGGCGACCGAGGAGGAACGGGGCGCGATGCCGAAGAGCGCCTCGGCGAGGGGCTCGCGGATCGCGTCGACCTGCTTCGAATGCGACGCGTAGTCCACGTCGATGGTGCGGGCCCGCACGTCCTCGGCCGCACAACGGCGGATCAGCCCGGCCAGCGCGTCCGGGTCGCCGGAGACGGCGACCGCCGAAACACCGTTGACCGCAGCGATGTTCAGGTGATCCGCCCACGGCGCGATCAACTCGGCCGCCCGGTCCGGGCCGCAGGCCAGCGACACCATGCCGCCCCCGCCCGCCAGCCGCACCAGCAGCCGGCTGCGCAACGCCACCACCCGCGCGGCATCCTCGAGCGACAGCGCCCCGGCCACGTAGGCCGCCGCGATCTCGCCCTGGGAATGACCGATCACCGCGTCGGGCACCACGCCCAGCGAGCGCCACAACTCGGCCAGCGACACCATGACCGCCCACAGCGCCGGCTGCACCACGTCCACCCGGTCCAGCCCGGGCGCGCCGGGCGCGCCGCGCAGGACCTCGATCAGCGACCACTGCACGTACTCGCCGAGCGCCTTGTCGCAACGGGCGATGTGTTCGGCGAACACCGTTGAGCTGTCAAGCAACTGGGCGCCCATGCCGGTCCACTGGGATCCCTGGCCGGGGAACACGAACACGGTCTTGCCCGTCGGCCGCGCCCGGCCCACCACCAGGCCCGCGCCCGGGGCGCCGGCGGCCAGACCGGCCAGGCCGCTCATCAGCCGCCCGCGATCCGGCCCCGCCAGCACCGCCCGGTGCTCGAACAGCGACCGCGTCGACACCAGAGACCAACCCACGTCCACCGCATGCAGATCCGCGTCGGCCGACAGGTGCGCCAGCAGTCGCGCGGCCTGGTTGGTCAGCGCCTCGGCCGACCGCGCCGACAACACCCAGGGCACCGGCACATCGGCGCGTTGCGTCGGCGGGATGTCCGGGACGGCGGGGACCTCTTCGACGATTACGTGCGCGTTGGTCCCGCTGATCCCGAACGACGACACGCCCGCGCGCCGCGGCCGGCCCTCGGCGGGCCACGGGCGCGGCTCGGTCAGCAGCGACACCGCGCCGGCCGACCAGTCCACGTGCGGCGTGGGCGCGTCGACGTGCAGCGTCTTGGGCAGCACGCCGTGCCGGATCGCCTGCACCATCTTGATCACCCCGGCCGTCCCGGCCGCGGCGGACGTGTGGCCCATGTTCGATTTGATCGACCCCAACCACAGCGGCCGGTCCGCGGGCCGGTCCTGCCCGTAGGTGGCCAGAAGCGCTTGTGCCTCAATGGGATCCCCGAGCGTGGTGCCGGTGCCATGCCCCTCGACCACATCCACGTCGGCCGTGCCCAGGCGGGCGCCGGCCAGCGCCGCGCGGATCACCCGCTGCTGCGCGGGCCCGTTGGGCGTGGCCAGCCCGTTGGAGGCGCCGTCCTGGTTCACCGCCGTACCCCGCAGAGCCGCCAGCACCGGATGGCCCCGCCGGCGCGCGTCGGTCAACCGCTCCAGCACCAGCACCCCGGCGCCCTCGGAGAACCCGGTGCCGTCGGCGGCGGCCGCGTACGCCTTGCACCGGCCGTCGGCGGACAGGGCCCGCTGGCGGCTGAAGTCGACGAACATCGCCGGGGTCGCCATGACCGTCACACCACCGGCCAGCGCGAGATCGCACTCGCCCGACCGCAGCGACTGCGCCGCCAGATGCATCGCCACCAGCGACGACGAGCACGCCGTGTCCACCGACACCGCGGGGCCTTCCAGCCCCAGGGTGTACGCAACCCGCCCCGATGCCACACTCAGGGTCGACCCGCGCAGCCCGTAGCGCTCCAACTCGCCGGGTACCCGGCCCTGGCCGCCGTAGGAACCGTGAAACACCCCGGCGAACACGCCCGTCGGCGAGCCCCGCAACGTCGACGGGTCGATCCCGGCGCGCTCCAACGCCTCCCACGACACCTCCAGCAGGAGGCGTTGCTGGGGGTCCATCGCCAGCGCCTCGCTGGGCGCGATCCCGAAGAACGCGGCGTCGAAGTCGGCCACGTCCGCCAGGAACCCGCCCGAGCGGGTGTAGGACTTGCCCGTCGCGTCGGGGTCGGGATCGAACAGTTCCACCGCGTCCCAGCCCCGGTCGGCGGGAAACTCGGAGACCACGTCGCGGCCCTCCGCGACCAGCTGCCACAAGCCTTCCGGTGAATCCACCCCGCCCGGGTAGCGGCAGCCCATCCCGACCACCGCCACCGGCTCGGTGGCCAGCGCGAGGTACTGACGGTTCTCGCGCTTGAGCCGCTCGTTTTCCTTCAGGGTCTTCCGCAGGGCCTCGACGAGCTCATCGTGGCTGCTGGTCACCGGGCGGCCCGGCCTCTCATAACGCGCAGCGCAGTCCCCGATCGCGCATCAGTGCCATTGCAGTAACACGAGTTCGGAACAGAACCCCGGACCCATCGCGATCATCAGCCCAGGAGTGTCACTGGGCGGCGGTTTGGCGATGGTGTCGCGCAACACGTGCAGCACCGACGCCGACGAGAGGTTACCGATCTCCCCGAGCGAGCGCCAGGTCAGTTCCAGGGCCTGCGGCCCCAGGTTCAGGCTTTCGGTGATCGCTTCGATGATCTTGGGACCGCCGGGGTGGGTGACCCACGCGCCGATGTCGGTGGTCGTCAGGCCGTGGTCGCCCAGGAACGACGTGACGTCATCGGCCAGATACTGGCGGACCGTGTCCGCCAGGTCCCGGGACAGCACGAGTTCGAACCCGGCGGCGCCGACGTCGTAGCCCATGGTGCGCAGCGAGTCCGGGTACAGATGGCTGCGCGAGTCGAGGATGTCGGGCCCGCCGGCCCTGAGGTGCGGGTCCTGTTCGGCGCGGCGCTCGCCGACGGCCACCACCGCGCCGGCGCCGTCGGCGAACAACGCGCTGCCGACCAGGCCCGGCAGCGACGGCTTGTAACCCGGGTAGGTCAGCGAGCAGAGTTCGACCGAGACCAGGGCCGCGACACCGTCCGGTGCGCCGCGCAGGTAGTCGTGCAGTCGGCCCACACCCGCCGCGCCGGCCACGCAGCCCAGACCGAAAAGAGGCACTCTGCGCACGTCGTCGCGCAGACCGAGTCGTCCGGCGATCCGGGCGTCCAGCGACGGCACGGCCAGGCCGGTCACCGTCGCGGTGATGAGCACGTCGACGTCCTGCGGCTGCAGACCTGCCTCGTCCAGGGCGCCCGCGAGGGCCTCGCATCCGAGGTCGACGGCGCTGTCGATGAAGATCCGGTTGGCCACCCCGAACTCGGTGAGGTTCGGGTACCGCTCCAGCGGCAGGACCAGGTGACGACTGTTGACCTTGGCGCTGGCGTGCAGCTGCCGGACGATGTCCTCGTACCCC
>NZ_JBMIOP010000001.1:0-1064 GCF_049197365.1 Mycobacterium sp. THU-M104 | reverse complement strand
CTACCCCCTTCACGCGGGTTTACGACTCAGCCACCTATAGGCATCGTCCACACGACGGGCTTACCTGTGAACCATTGGGCCACAGTCACTTCGCCGTTCTGACGATGGCGAGGTCGTGGTCATGTAGCGCGGTGATGAGTGCGCGGGTCCCATCGTCGGGTTGTGGCGCCAGTTCGTGTGCGATGGCTGTGCGCACCACGGCCGATACCGGTAGGCCGCGTTCTGCGGCAGCGGCGCGTAGCCGGGTCATCTCATCGTCGGTGAGGCGCACGGTGAGGGTTTGGGCTTTTTCGCGGTTGGGGTGGGTGGCCGGCGCGGTCGTGTATTCAGAGCTGTCGACGGCTTCCAGCTCGCGTGCCTCGTTGAGTAGGTTGCTGAGCTCGTTGTTCACTGGTTGTTCCTTTCCCGGTATGTGCTCTGATCGGTGGCATTGGCCGGCCAGCAGTTCGCGCCGTATTGCTGGTCCTCGTGGCTAACGACGATGACGACGAGCACTGCGTTTGCGGTCGGCGAGAAACCGATGAACCGGCTGCTTTTGCCCGAACGGCTTTTGGGGTCGGGGATGTACCCACCACGTCGGGATCGTTGACGGCTTCGGTCGCCATCTCGACGGTGGTGTGGTGTTTGTCCCACATATGGGTGACCACGTCGCTGGGCCAGTGCAACTCGGTCACCCACTCAGTGTATGACAAATGTATTGCATCTGGGCATGCAATTATGCGCGGCAAGCCGCGGGACTGTGCGGGCCGAATTCCGGCAAAAACGAGTGACTTACCTTAGATGTCGCAAATGACACCCTGAGCCCATCATCGGACTCCTACCAGCCCCTTTGTTGCTTACAGTCAAGCGAAGCAGCATAAATATCTGACCTTTGTCGCAAGTCGATGATCTACCCGCTTCAGCATTGCGTGCTGAGTGCCTCGGACGACGGGGCATGGTCGCGAAAACACTTGAAATGTAATACGGACATGTATTACATTTAGGTGTGTTGGTCGACTGGTCCAGACGCGGTGACTACATCGCCAAGCATGGAGTCACACCTGAGCAGGCCGACGAGGCGCTAA
>NZ_JBMIOP010000277.1:0-52444 GCF_049197365.1 Mycobacterium sp. THU-M104 | reverse complement strand
CAGTTCGGAGTTGGTGACAAACGGGTGATGGCGCCACACCGGAAACAACGCATCGGGGTAGCGGGCGTCTTTGACCCGGCGCACCACCAGCCGCACGGTCAGGGTGCGGCCAGAGCCCAACCGCAGGGTGTAGGGCGTTTCGGCGACTTGGGCATCAGAGATCAACGCCCCGGTGTCGGGGTCGGTCACCGCACCGGGGTAGTGCACCGGGGTGTAGGCGGCCTCGTCGATGGCTGCGATCGCGGCGTTGATGCGTTTGTTGCGGCTCACCGACAAGGAGAATTCGGCGCCTTGGGCCACGCACGTGGTGATCACCTTCTTGGTGCCAAACGCCGAGTCGCCGCGCACCATGATCGCCCCAGCGGCCCCGCAGGCGCGGGCAGTGCCGATGGCCACCGTGATCTGGGAGGCGGCCGCGCGCCCGGAGCCGGCTTTGCCGCTGCGCAGCCGGGCCTCGGCGATCACCGGTGCGGCTTGTGCGGTGGAGATGGTAGTGATCTGCGGTGAGAGGCCTTTGCGCAGCAGCGCGCGGCTGGCGATCTTGGTGTGCCCGAAGCTGGCGCCCTGCTTGGCTTTTCCGTAGACCGGGCGCAACAGCGAGTCGATGTCGACAAAAGCGCGCTGCTCGATGCCGGGCAAAAGCGGTACCCGCGCCGCGAGCGCCACCAGATGGGCTCGACCTACCGCAGCGAGTTGGTTGGCGTGCCCGAAAGTGAACTCGCGTAGAAAGATCCCCAACGTGGAGGGCGCATACACCTCGTCGAACACCCGCGGGGTGCCGCCCGCGCGTAGTACATTGGCATCGTCGATGCAGTCCGCGCCGCACATCATGCCCGCGATGATCGAAGTCAGCTTGCCGGCCGGATTCACCGCCCCCGACGCCACCCGCGTCGACGGCAGGTCCACATGTTCGCCGATCAACCGCGAAAGACCAGCCTGCTCAGCCAGGTCCAACACCGGCACCAGCCCGGCCGCCGATACCAGATTCTGCTCGTCAAAGACCGCCGAGTCGGCGGTGAACGTATACGATGAGTGCATCGAAAGTGCCTTCTTGAACTCTGGACAAATACGACGTAAGCACTCGTATTATCCCAGTTCAGAAGGCATTTTCGCTGTTCACACGCCGATCAAATCACCGGCCCAACCACGGATTCAGGCTTAGACACCTACAGCGACCTGTTCCCCCGCCGGACCTGGACGCGGTCGCCGCCGCGTTCGACCGCGAGGTGGGGTCGCTTCACTCCACACCAGAACCAACCAACCCCCCGCTCTACTTCGAGCAGGGGGTTGGTTGGTTCTGCGACCCTTTTCCAACACCAGTGAAATTTCTTCATCATCTTCAGTTTATTTGAAGAAACCAGACTGGTTGTCACTGCGGTTAAAAAAGCCCGAATCAAAGTTTCCAGAGTTTCCTAATCCAGAGTCTTCAAGACCAGAGTTCAGTATTCCCGTGTTACTGCCACCGGAACCGAAGTTCAGTATTCCAGTGTTACCGCCTCCGGAACCGAAGTTCAGTATTCCAGTGTTACTCCCACCGGAACCGAAGTTCAGTATTCCAGCGTTAGCGCCACCGGAACCTGAGTTTAGTATTCCAACGTTAAGTCCACCGGAACCGAAATTCAGTATTCCAGCGTTATTACCACCGGAACCGAAGTTCAGTATTCCAGTGTTACTGCCACCGGAACCGAAGTTCAATATTCCAGTGTTACCGCTACCGGAACCTAAGTTCCCTATGCCGGTGTCGAACTTACCAGTACCAGAATTTAAGAAACCTACATCCTGTCCTCCAGTACTTGTGTTGTAGAAGCCCACGTCGTTGTTCCCATTGAAAAATCCCGTGTCAAAATATCCCGTCAGATTCTTGTTCATAAAGCCAGAACTGAAGTTTCCCGTGTTGCCAAAGCCCACGTCGTAGCTTCCGGTGTTACCAAACCCCGACTCGTAGGTTCCCGTGTTCCCGAAGCCAGAAACCGTGCCGTGCTGACTGACCACACTGCCGATACCGGTATTTACACTTCCCGAGTTCCATATTCCGGTGTTGATGTTCCCCGAGTTCCCTATTCCAATGTTGAGGGTACCCGAGTTGAACAATCCGATATTTCCTGTGTACACCTCCGTAACCGGACCAGATGTGGTAAACGCGTCTGTACCGCCGGAATTGAAAGCACCTACATTTTCCCAGCCTGAGTTGAAAATCCCATATTAGTGTTGCCGGAATTACCTATACCCAAATTAGTGTCACCAGCGCTGTATAGACCTACGTCATGTTGACCCGAGTTGAACAATCCCATGTTATCCACCCCGGAATCCAGCAACCCCATGTTATGCGACCCGGAGTCGAAAACTCCTGAGTCGAATGATCCGGCGTTAAATAATCCAGAGTTAATAGATCCGGTATTGAACAAACCGTAGTTCAGAATACCGGCGTTGAACAAACCAAAATCTTCTTCACCAGAGTTGAAAAACCCTGAATTGAAACTTCCAGAATTGAACATGCCATAGTTGTTAGCGCCAGAATCAAACAAACCGGTATTTTCGCCGCCATCGAACTCGGCGTTTCCCGAGTTAAAGAATCCAGTGTTGCCGGTGCCAGAGTTGAACAGCCCGGTGTTATGAGTTCCAGAGTTCAGCCCGCCGAAACCTATCTGGTTGTTCCCGGTGAGACCGATACCGATGTCATGGTTACCAGTGTTGGCGAGTCCGATATTGTAGTCGCCAGTGTTGGATAGCCCCCAGTTGAAGCTACCGGCATTTCCAAGGCCTATGTTTCCGCTACCGAAGTTCAGTCCGCCGATACCAATCTGATTGGTACCGCTGAGGCCGATACCAATGTCGTTACTGCCGAGGTTGCCGAACCCGAAGTCGTGGCTGCCGGAGTTGCCCAGTCCGATATCGAAGCTGCCCAGGTTACTGAACCCGACGTTGTTGTCCCCGTTGTTTCCGGATCCGATGTTGAAGTTACCGAGGTTACCACTGCCCAGGTTCGAGTTACCGAGGTTTCCGCTACCGATATTCCCCGACGAGGGAGTGGGAGTACCGGTCGCATTGTTTTCTGAACTTCCGTTACCGAAACCAATATTTCCGTTTCCGAAATTACCCAGACCCAGGTTTCCGTCACCGCGATTACCCGATCCAAGGTTAAGACTACCGGTGTTTCCTCCACCGATGTTGAAGCTGCCATGGTTACCCGAGCCCAGGTTGAGACTGCCGGTGTTTCCACTCCCGATGTTAAGACTGCCGAGGTCACCCAGACCCACGTTGATGTGGATATTTTCCACAGCTGTTTGTAATGTCTGCAGCGGAGAAGTATTGGCTCCCTCCGCAGCGGCATACCGGAGTCCACCTATGCTCAACGCTTGAGAGAACTGTGCCTGAAAAGCTGCCGCCCGTAGAATTAACCCGTGAAACTGTGAACCGTAGGTATTGAACACCTCCGAGATCGACATGGATATTTCATCTTGAGCTGCGGCAAAAATCTGAGTGGTCGAACCCACCGCCGCCATCTGTGCGTCCTGAATCACCGATTTCAGACTGGTTAAGTCCGAAGCCGTTGCGGCTAAAGCATCAGGTAAGGCGGTCACAAACGACATCTCTCACTCCTGTTCCGTAGGAGATACGAAAATTCTATGTGTTGCCGAACAATACACGAATGAAGTAGATTTTCTAGTCCATGTCGGGTAATGTCGCGGACCGTGCGGCAGACGTAGAAATGCGGAGGGCAGGGCGGGTTCCGTGGGGCTCCGGTCCGCCGCCACCGCCGAAGCGGGATCGGGGGCTCCTCAAGATACTCATCTGTATTGCGGGATACGTGAGCGGTTCATCCTCATACTCCACGCCCCAGTCGTCGTCAGGAGTCCGTCTTGTCGCGTCGGACCAGGACTCGTCCAGCACGGTGTCGATCTCGGTCAGCAGGGAGTCCAGGGCATTCGCGCGGCCATCATCTAGTGTCCTGCGCCGTTAATTCGTTACATAATTGTAATCGGTGGGCTTCGGCGCCGTTCCGCAACGAATGATGTTGGTGGGTGGGGTGATTCGTGTATGGCATCACGTGGGCGACCGACGGCGGAGTTGGCGTTGACCGAGGAGGAGCGTCAGGCTCTGGTTCGGTGGTCACGGCGGGCGAAGTCGTCGCGGGCATTAGCGTTGCGGTCGCGGATCATCCTGACCTGCGGTGAGGGTTTGTCCAACAAGGCGGTGGCCGCGAAACCGAGTGTGTCGCAGCCTACGGTGGGCAAATGGCGTGCCCGGTTTGTGGACAAGCGACTCGATGGGCTGGTCGACGAGGCGCGTACCGGTCGCCCGCCGTCGATCCTGTTGGACAAGGTCGACGAGGTGATCGTGACGACGCTGGAGCACAATCCGCCCCACGCGACACACTGGTCGCGGGCCTCGATGGCAAAGCGCAGTGGCCTGTCGCGCTCGACGATCGGGCGGAAGTTCGAGCTGAAACCGCATCTAAGCGACGGTTTCAAACTGTCCACCGGCCCTCGGTCTGAACTTCTGCCTACCCACTGCCTACCGGGCAGGCTGCCGACCGAAACAAAGAAACCCGCCCTGTCCTGTTTTGCTGGGTCAGAGCGGGTTTTCTGCTGTCGGGGTGGCGGGATTCGAACCCACGACCTCTTCGTCCCGAACGAAGCACGCTACCAAGCTGCGCCACACCCCGTGTGAAGCCACGACAGCCTATCGCACCGGCGGGCAGTCAGCGCATCGAGGCCGCGGGCAGGGAGCGCCCGCGGTCGCTGGTCACGTCGCGGCCTCCCATCGGGGCGGCGATGAGTGTCAGCAGCGTGGCCTCAGGCCTGCAGCAGAAGCGCACGGGCGCGAATGGGGAGGTCCCGATCCCCGCCGAGACGTGCAACTGCATCGTGGCGCCCCACCGCGACGGTCCCTTCGCGCGCGAGCGGTCCAGGCCGCAGTTGGTCACCAGGGCGCCGTAGAACGGCAGGCACAGCTGCCCGCCGTGGGTGTGGCCCGCCATCACCAACTGGTAGCCGTCGGCGGCGAAGCGGTCCAGCACCCGCGGCTCGGGGGAGTGCGTCAGACCGAGCCGCAGATTGGCGGCGGGGCTGGCCGGGCCCGCGATCGTGCCGTAGCGGTCCCGGTCGATGTGCGGGTCGTCGACGCCGGCGGCGGCGATGTGCAGTCCGGCCACCTCGAACTCGCGCCGGGCATGGGTGAGGTCGAGCCAGCCGCGCTCGGTGAACGCCGCCCGCAGGTCCTGCCAGGGCAGCGGCTTTCCGCGAATCCGCTGCGACGGATTGGTCAGGTAGTTGAGCGGGTTCTTCAGGCGCGGCCCGAAGTAGTCGTTGCTGCCGAAGACGAACACGCCCGGTCGCGACAACAGGTCCCCCAGTGCCTGGACGACCGCGGGCACCGCCTTGGGGTGTGCCAGGTTGTCGCCGGTGTTGACCACCAGGTCTGGCTCCCAGCCGGACAGCTCGCGCAGCCAGGCTTGTTTGCGGCGCTGGCCGGGCAGCATGTGGAGGTCGCTGATGTGCAGCACTCGCAGCGGCGTGGAGCCCGGGCTCAACACGGGCATGGTGATCTCGCGCAGGACAAAGGCGTTGCGCTCGACCGCCGCGGCGTAACCGATACCGGCCACCGCCGAGCCGACCGCCGCGGCGCCGGTGCGCATCAGGGCGGGCAAAACGTCAGGCATGAAGGCAGCGTACTGCGGCACACGAATGGGCAGCGCCACCTGTACACCTTCGGCAGTCGGCAGTCGGCAGTCGGCAGTCGGCGGTCGGCGTCACGGCCGGCGGGCGCCGGCGACCGTCGCTGTGCTCATGCCAGCGCGCCGTGGTCCCGGCCGGGCCGCACCCAGGTGATCTGGGTGGGAATCGGCCCGTTCGGCAACCACGGTTGCGTGCTCAGGGCGTCGGCAACTTTCCACGTGCCCCGCTCGATGACTCCGAGTGCGGCGTCGATGAGCTTGTAGTGCTGCACGCCGCTGCCGAATGCTTCGGACTCGACCCAAACGACAACGCACTCGCCGGGGAGGAAATGGGCCTCATCTTGCACGGCCTGGATCATGTCCTCATTGTGAAAGTGGCCCTCGCCGAAATTGAATCCGATGATCGAGTTGCAGAGGAACTCCGCTTCGCGCACGGTGCGGCTGTCGATGTCGGGTAGTTCGCGCAGCAACACCGAGAACAGACCGCGGCCTTGACTGTGCAGGCTGCGCCACGCGATCGTCTTTTGCAACACGATCTCGTTCCAGGGCGCGTCGTAGCCTGCGCCTTCGAACTGGTCGATCTGGTTGCTCGCCGAGCGGGTGACCTTGTTGAGTTTGTCTTCGGCACCGGGTGCGAAAGCCCACAGAGCCGAAGCCCAGTTTCCCGCATACTGCCGCATTGAGGGCAAGAACGAGACCTTGTCGGGCCGCAGGTTTCCGAGAACCGGAAAGAAAAGCAGCCCGGCGAGGATGATGACGGCCAGCCAAGGCGGCGACATGTTCCACGGGGCGTAGCCCTGCCATGCCGGGAAGCCGAGGAAGAGAAACACCGTCGCGTACGCGAACAGGACGTTCCACTCCAGCGGGACGGCCAGGGGGAAAGTGGACACGATGAAGAGGTGGAAGCACACCATGAGGATGACCGCGGCCACGGTCAACCATTTGTTGGTGGACAGCAGCAGGACCAGGGGCGCGGTGATCTCGACGAAGGTCCCATTCATGTGGGCTATGAAGCGCGCGAACGCGGAAGGCTTCATGTCTCGCGGGAAATCGCGGTAGTGAAGACGCCTGATCCACGAGAACGGCACCGCGGGACTGTTGCTGATCATCGGTGGGATCACGCTGGAAAAATGCTTACCGAGTTTGGAAAACCCGGCGCCGAACCACACCACCACGATCAGCATTTTCAACGCGATGATCATGTTGCAGAACGGCAGCATGGCGAAGAAAATCAGGGCCGGAAGATACTGTTCCCCTCGTGCGCCGAGAAAGATGACCTTGTCGCGCAATCCAGTGAGGATCAACAACACGATAGGCGCTGCCAGTAGCACGGGGTCGACCAGTCCGCTCGTGTTGCCCGGCAGCACTGCTGACAGTGAATCACTGTGCACGCCAGGCAAAGCCAAAGTGAGGACGATGCTCGTCAGCAGCGACAGGTACAACACGACATCCGTCGGGGTGCGGCGGCTACCCGAGGTCAACGGGACCCAAGTCCAGGGCCGCAGCCGAATTGTCCCCGTCCGGGCCCAGAACAGGATGCCGCCGGTCATCGGTTTCACCTTGCCTGCCAACGGCCCCCATGACCCGCCGATGCCTATGGCCTCGACCAGGGTGGTCCAGAGGATCGCCTTCTGGTACACGATCGGTTGGTTCCACCATTGCGACACGTGCCAGAACGCCGGCAGGCCCGAAGTGAGGGTGGCGATGGTGATGCCACCGATCGCGTAGAACACGAACACCTTGAGCAAATAGATGCAGTGCACCATTTTCGGTGAGCCGAAACCATTTTCGGCCCAGTCGGCACCGAGGATGCGTACCCGTTCCATGAGCGGCTTCTGCAGAAATGTCTCCGGGTCGACGTCGGGGAGGTCGGGTTTGGTGAAACCCATGCTGGGTGTCCTTTTGTTGCTGGTTGACAAATGACCGGGTCCGCAGAGGACGCCCCTCGAGGCGAGGAGGTGGGCCTACAGTAGGGCGAGTGACCTCTGGCACACAGTGTCGGAGCGACGAATCTGCCGCGTTGATTTGTCGATGGGTCACAAGGACCCCGGCCGTCGATCAGTGCGGGTGAAGCACTGCCGATCCGTACCATCGGCAGACGAGCAGCGCGACCTCGACGTCGAGCCGGTCGTCCCGAATGGGTTTCCCGCGGCGTTCGATAGCCCGATCCATGCGATATTTCACGGAATTGAAATGCATGCCGAGTTCCTCGGCGGCCAGCTTGTAGCTGCCGGCCCGCAGAATCACCCGCAGCGTCTCACGCAGCCGGGCGTCATTCTCGGTGTCGGCTGCCAACGGGCCGAGCACTCCGGCGACCCAGTCGCGCAACAGGGGCACGTTGGCCGCGAGCAGCGCGGCAACGGCGACGCCGGGATCATCGACCGCCAGGGTGATCGGTGTCATCGAGGCCTGGGCAGTGCCCAATCCCCAGGCCAGCCTTGCGCGTCTGTGCGAGCGGCGGAACCCGTCGATGCCGTGATCGACGGACCCGATGGCGATGTTGGGAGGATCGTCGCATCGGGGGATCGCCGTGCGGATGCGATCTACCGAGTTGGCAGGACACGAGCGGTACGGGAGCCATACCCACGAAGTGGCTCGATCGACCGGAGCGAACAGGGGAGTGCCGTCCACCTCGATCCTGGCGCCGAGATCGTGAATGAACCGGTGCAGGCGCGAGAGGTCATCGTGGTGGTCATCGGCGTCGGGGTACCAGACGATCAGGGCCAGGTGGTGCCACCGCAACGGATAACGGATATCGACGGACGCCACGTCGAGATCGACGGACGTATCTGTGGCCAAGAGTTCGCGGACCTTGAGCGTGCGCACGCTGTGCTGGTTTTCCACCCATCGCTCACGTTCGTCTTCGTACACGGCGACGACTTGTTGAGACACCGAGTCGATGTAGTCAAACGTCACTCGGGTGATCGTCTCGATGGTTGCCACGCGTGCCAAGGGATCGATGTTGAGCGCTTCGAGTTCGGCGAAGATGAGCTCAGTCAGCCGACGCTGGCCCAGCCGGTAGCCGCGAACAAGCGCATTGACCGGGACACCGTGCTGGGCCAGTCTGCGTGCGTATTCGACGGCGGCTGCGGGCGCGGTGATGCGATCGACGGCGATCGCGTGATGCAGGGCGTGCAGGATTGTGTCGATGTTGCCCTCGACGCTGGCGCTGAGCAGTTCGACAGTGGCGGCGTCGCCGCGCAGTTCGGGTACCTTGGCGGCAATTTCGTCACGGACTTGACCCGTGACCGTCGCTCGGCGCTCATTGAGCCGAGCGGCGATCGATGCGACGTGACGCTCGACCTCAGCCACATCGCTGGAGTCCGTCGCCGCCACCAGTCGACCATAGATTTTTCCGTTCACATCCGCCTCGATTTTGCTCTGGATTCAGCTCGTCGGGTGTCGTCACCAGTGTTGGGCGCCCCAAATGCAGGTGTAGGCGGCGTTGACCGCGAACACGCCGATCTGTGCGTGAAGGGCCATGCTGGCCAGCCGTTTGCGAAACCGTCCAGTAGGGATGTCGGAGACGGTGCGGCGGAACTGTTTCCCCCGTGTTCGGCTGCGGGCGCCGGCGAAGTCGAGGTCTACGACGGCGATCGTGGTCAACCCGTGCCGCTGGCAGTAGTTGATGAGCGCGGTGACGGCGTCGCGGACCTCGGCGTCGCGTCCCCGGCGGCGCAACCCTCACGTCCCACCCAGTAGGGCACCGAGGGGATCGCCCACAACGCGCTGCGCCCACTCCTGGCCGCGATCGGAGAACACTGCGGGACACGACAACGCGTAGCGCCCGCGCGCAGTGTTGGCGAAGTGTTCCCATGGTTTGGGCAAGCTCGAGAACGACGTGCGCATGGGTCTGCTGGCGTAGGCGTCGGCGGAACGGACAACACTTCTTCCGACGGTCGCAAATCGGCACACGTTTCGTGCGGTGGTGGTCAGGGCTGGGTGAGGTAGTCCCTGAAAGCTTTTCGGGTGATCCCGCTGGTGGAGGAGTGTTGGTCTCGGGCGCGCTGCTCTGACTTTTCGATCAGGGGTGGGGACCGTGGTCTTCGTCGCGGCGCCTACGGGGGCGGGGCGCCCGGCGGCGGCGGTGGGGCCAGCAGCGGGATCGTGATCGGCGGCAGGCCAGGGATCTCCACGACCTGCGAACCGATCGGCACGGGCGCGCCCTCCGGCGGCGGAGGTGGTGCCGGAGGAACGCCGTTGCTGATCTGGATCGTGATGATCGAACCCGGGATGGTCTGGCCGTTGGGCGTCGTCCCGACGACCTCCCCGTACTCGGCGGAACTGTTGACCGAGGCGGTCTGGTCGGCCACCCGGAAACCCGCGTCGGTGAGGCGCTGGCGGGCCGCGTCCACCTTCAGCCCCGCCACGGCGGGCACCCGCGACGCAGGGGAGCCGTCGACGTAGCGGGGATCGGTCGGCGGCAGGTGCACGTCGCCGAACATGGTGGCGATCGGTTTCATCGCCGTGAACCAGGTGCGCGCGGGTTCGTTACCGCCGTACAGGTTGCCTTCGCTGCAGTGGCGCAGCGGCGACGAGCACAGGTCTGTCGGGTTGGTCGAGTCGTCGTAGATGTAGTTCGCCGCCGCGTAGTGGTTCGTGAAGCCCACGAAGCTCGACGAGCGGTGCGCCTCGGTGGTGCCGGTCTTGCCCGAAACGGGCAGGTTCCAGCCCGCCGCGCCGGCCGAACCGGAAGCCGTCCCGCCGCCCAGCGCGTCCTTGCTCATCGCGTTGGCCAGTGTGTTCGCCAGCCCTTCGGGCACCACCTGGTCGCACGTCTCGGTGGTGACGGCCACCTCGGTGCCGTGGCGGTCGGTCAACTTGTCGATGGGACTCGGCGGGCACCACACACCGCCGGAGGCCAGGGTGGCCGCGACGTTGGACAGCTCGAGCGCATTCACCTCGATCGGGCCCAGCGTGAACGAACCGATGTTCTGCCGCTTGATGAAGTCGGCCAGGCTCTCGTTGCTGTCGGGGTTGTAGTCGCGTGCGGTGCCCGGGTCGGCGTAGGACCGCAGCCCGAGCTTGATGGCCATGTCGACGGTGGGCGTCACGCCGACCTGCTGGATCAGCTTGGCGAACGCCGTGTTGGGCGAGGTGGCCAGCGCGTCCGTCACGTTCATCGAGCCGCGGTAGTTGGCGGCGTTGATCACGCACCAGGTGTCCTTGGGGCACCCCTTTGCCCCGCCGCTGCCCATGCCCTTGGCCTGGAACCGGCCCGGCACCTCGAGGGATGCGTTGATGCCCATGCCCAACTCCAGCGCGGCGGCGGTGGTGAAGATCTTGAACACCGACCCGGCGCCGTCGCCGACCAGCGAGAACGGCTGCGGCCGCATGGTCTCGCCGACGTCGATGTCCAGCCCGTACTTGCGGTTGCTGGCCATCGCCATCACCTTGTGGGTGTCCTTGCCGGGCCTGATCACGCTCATCACGCTGGAGATACCCGGCAGGGACGGGCTGGCGAACTGGTCGATGGCCGACTTGACCGGGATCTGCACATCGGGGTCCAGCGTGGTGCGGATGGTGTAGCCGCCGCGGGCCACCTGTTCCTTGCTGAGCCCCGCGCGCGACAGGTATTCCTGGACGTAGTCGCAGAAGAATGCGCGGTCACCGGCCGCGATGCAGCCGCGCGGCAGCTCGTTGGGCTGCGGCAACACCCCCAGCGGGGTCGTCTTGGCGGCGCGCAGGGCGTCGGCCTCCTGCGGGATGTTCTCGATCATGGTGTCCAGGACCAGGTTGCGCCGGGCCAGGGCGCCCTCGGGATTGGTGTAGGGGTTGAGCGTGCTGGTGGACTGCACCATGCCCGCCAGCAGCGCCGCCTGCTGCCAGTTCAAATCGGAGGCGTTGATGCCGAAATAGGTCTGCGCGGCGTCCTGCACGCCGAACGACCCGTTGCCGAACGACACGAGGTTGAGGTACCGGGTCAGGATCTCGGGCTTGGTGAAGGTCTTGTCGAGCGTGAGCGCCATCCGGATCTCGCGCAGCTTGCGCGCCGGGGTGGTCTCGACGGCCGCGCGCTTCTCGGCGTCGGTCTGGGCCGTCACCAGCAGCTGGTAGTTCTTCACGTACTGCTGCTCGATGGTCGAACCGCCGCGGGTGTCGACGTCGCCGCGCGCATACCCGGCCAGCCCGGTCAGCGTGCCCTTCCAGTCCACCCCGTTGTGCTCGGCGAAGCGCTTGTCCTCGATCGACACGATCGCGAGCTTCATCGTGTTGGCGATTTTGTCGCCGGGAACCTCGAAGCGGCGCTGCGTGTACAGCCAGGCGATGGTGTTGCCCTTCGCGTCGACCATCGTCGACACCGCCGGCACCTCACCTTCCAGGAGCTGCGCCGACCCGTTGGCCACCACTTCGGAGGCGCGATTGGACAGTAAGCCCACACCGCCGGCCACCGGGAACATCAGGGCGGTGGCGACCACACTGGCCAACAGGCAGAACCCGGCCAGCTTGAGAACCGTGAGACCTGGTGAGGGGCGGTCTGGCATGCCTACCACAGTAGCGGGCCGCAGTCACCCCGATCGTCTGTCGAGACGACACAACACCGGAACGCGCCGGCGATCAGCGAGGTTGCGCCTGTTCGGTCACCCTGTTCGGGCTGAGGCATGCTACGTCAGGACTGGGGTTACCGGCCAGGACGGCACGCGCGTCCCAAAAAAGCGTTATGAGACTGTTGCGCAATTGCCACCGGACCACCTAACTTATACACACGGTGGGATTCGGCAAACACCGATGTGCACAGTGTGGCGTAGATCGCAGTGGGGTCTGCACCCGAGGAGGGTGGCCGCGAAGGGCGGCCGGGCAGGAAGGGAACGACTCGTGTCAGGAACACGGCCCACCGCGCGTCGAACAAACATCGCGGCTGCGCAAGGCGTACTCCGCAGCGTCGATCCCGATGAGCGGGTCGGCTGGGTTGCCAAAGCGCTGTGCCGGACCACCGATCCCGACGAACTCTTCGTCCGGGGCGCCGCCCAGCGTCAGGCCGCGGTGATCTGCCGTCACTGCCCGGTGATGCAGGAGTGCGGTGCGGACGCGCTGGACAACAAGGTCGAGTTCGGCGTGTGGGGCGGCATGACGGAACGTCAGCGCAGGGCTCTGCTCAAGGAGCACCCCGAGGTGGTGTCCTGGGCGGACTTCTTCGACAAGCGCCGCAATCGCAGCGTCGGCTGACGGGCACCTGTCGCGTCACCGCTGAGGGCGAACCTCTCTAGGTCGACACTGCCGTGCCGCGCGTCCCGTAGGGAGACGGTCAGCTCGTCGCGGCGGTGAGTTGGTCGGCGAGTGCGCGCAACGCCTCGAGGTCCGACACGTCGAACGGCAACGAGGGCACCCCCACCACCGGCACGTGCGGGTTGGCCCCGGTGAATCGCGACAGCAACCGCACCTCCCGCTTGGCGGTGTGCGCGCGATCGGCGTGAATCCGCAGCACGGCCGCGGTCAACGCCGCGGTCTGCGGGTCCTGCCCCGAACCGAGCCCCGAACCGAGCCCCGAACCGAGCCCCGAACCGAGCGTCGCCTCCAACGTCTCGCTGCCGTCCGCAGCCCGCTCTGCCGGCAGCGCACACAGCGTCGGGTGGGTGCGGTTCAGGACCAGCCCCGCCAGCGGCATGCTCTCCTGTGACAGCCGGTCCACGAAGAACGACGCCTCGCGCAGCGCGTCGGGTTCGGCCGCCGAGACCACCACGAACTGCGTACCCCGCCGTTTGAGCAGCGCGTAGGTGCGCTCGGCCTTCTCCCGGAACCCGCCGAAGGTGGCGTCCAGCGACTGTACGAATGCGGCTGCGTCGCCGAGCATCTGGGAACCGAGCACGGTGGAGAGCGCCTTCATCGCCAAACCCATTGCGCCGGTGACCAATCGGCCGATGCCCCGGCCGGGCGCGAGCAGCAAACGCCACAGTCTGCTGTCCATGAAGCTGCCCAGCCGCTTCGGCGCGTCCAGGAAGTCCAGTGCGTTGCGCGACGGGGGGGTGTCGACCACGACCAGGTCCCAGCGGTCCTGTCCCAGCAGCTGCCCCAGTTTCTCCATCGCCATGTACTCTTGCGTGCCGGCCAGCGACGTGGCGACGGTCTGGTAGAACTGGTTGTTCAGGATCGACTGTGCCCGGTCGGGTCCGGAGTACTGGACCACCATCTCGTCGAACGTGCGGCGCATGTCGAGCATCATCGCGTGCAGCTCGCCGGTGACCTCGGGGGCCAGTGGCACCCGCTGCGGGACGTTGCCGAGTTCGTTGACGCCCAACGCTTGTGCGAGCCGCCTGGCCGGATCGATCGTCAAAACGCAGACGTTGCGGCCATATTCGGCCGCTCGCAATGCGAGCGCGGCGGCCGTGGTGGTCTTGCCGACGCCGCCGGCGCCGCAGCAGACCACGACACGGTTCGACATGTCGGACAGAATCGCCTTCATGTCAAGGACTGTCGGCGTGGCGCTCATCGAACCCCCTGTTGGGCAAGCGATTCCGAAAGCTCGTAGAGGCTGCCGAGGTCAACGCCGTCGGATATCGCCGGCAATTCGAGTCGGGGCACCTGTAGCGCGTCGAGCTGTTGGGCGGTCTCGGCGCGCGCGGTGATCCGGGTCGCGTGCTCGATGGTCTCGGTGAGCAGGCCGGCGAAGTCGGCCTCGCCGAGCTTGATCCCGGCCACCTCGAGGCCGGCCCGAACCGAGTCCGCGTCGATCGCCCCCTCGGCGGCCTTGGCGAGGTCGCCCGGGTCCAGGTACGCCGGGATGTTGCGGTTCACGATCACGCTGCCGATCGGCAGCGCCATCTCCGCGAGCTCCTCGATGGCTTCCAGCGTTTCCTGCACCGGCAGCGCCTCCAGGAGTGTGACGAGGTGGATCGCGGTCTGGTCGGAGTGCAGCAGGTTCACCACCCCCTCGCTCTGCGAGTGCACCGGCCCACCCTTGGCCAGGTCGGACACGGCCTTGGTGACGTCCAGGAAGCGCGCGATGCGGCCGGTCGGCGGTGAGTCCACCACCACCGCGTCATACACCGGCAGCCGGTTGCGGTCGACGCGCACCACCGACTCCTTGATCTTTCCGGTGAGCAGCACGTCGCGCAGGCCGGGTGCGATCGTCGTCGCGAACTCGATGGCCCCGATGCGCCGCATCGCCCGGCCCGCGATGCCCAGGTTGTAGAACATGTCCAGGTATTCCAGGAACGCCGCCTCGATGTCGATCGCCAGCGCGTTCACCTGGCCGCCGCGCTCCGCCGTCGCGATCTTGAGCTCCTGGTAGGGCAGGGGGGGCACGTCGAACAACTGCGCAATCCCTTGCCGGCCCTCGACTTCGACGAGCAGCACCTTTCGACCGCCCGCGGCGAGCGTCAGCGCCAGTGCGGCCGCCACCGTCGATTTGCCGGTGCCGCCTTTGCCGGTGACGAAATGCAAGCGGGCCTTGGACAGGCGCGCCGGCCAGCCCGCGGGACCACCGCCAGGAGTGCCGGAATTGGTTGCCACCTTCGCATGCTAGCCCGAGCGACTCCGGCCCCCCGCAGATCGGGGTGGACCGATAGGCTCACGGCATGAGTCAACCGACCGCCTGGGAGTACGTAACGGTTCCGCTGCTGACGCACGCCACCAAACAGATCCTGGACCAATGGGGCGCCGACGGCTGGGAGCTGGTGTCGGTGCTGCACGGGCCCACCGGCGAGCAGCACGTCGCGTATCTGAAGCGCCCCAAGGGATGAATGCTTCGGCCCGGCTCGTCCAGCTCGGCGTCACGCTTCCCGAGGTGGTGACGCCGCTGGCCGCCTACCTTCCTGCGGTGCGGACCGGAAACCTGGTCTACACGGCGGGCCAGCTGCCGATGGAGGCGGGCAAGCTGGCCGGGACCGGCAAGGTCGGCGCCGAGGTCACCCCCGAGGAGGCCAAGACGATGGCGCGGGTCTGCGCCCTCAACGCGCTGGCTGCCGTGAATGCGCTGGTCGGCATCGACGCGGTGACCCGGGTGGTCAAGGTCGTCGGTTTCGTCGCATCGGCCGCGGGTTTTCACGGCCAGCCGAGCGTGGTCAACGGCGCCTCCGAACTGCTCGCCGAGGTTTTCGGCGACAGCGGTGCGCATGCGCGGTCGGCGGTCGGCGTCTCCGAGTTGCCACTGGACGCGCCGGTGGAGGTCGAGCTGATCGTGGAGGTGGCCTGACGGCCGGTGTCGGGGCTGACGAGCCGCTGAGCCATCCCGCATACCGGCGGTTGCGGGCGGTGACCGACACGGCCTCGGTGCTGTTGGCTGACAATCCCGGGCCGCTGACGCTGGAGGGCACCAACACGTGGGTGCTGCGCGGCCCCGGCAGCGACGAGCTGGTGGTCGTCGACCCGGGCCCCGACGACGACGAGCACATCGCCCGCATCGCCGCGCTGGGCCGCGTCGCGCTGGTGCTGATCAGCCACCGCCACGGCGACCACACCGACGGCATCGACAAGCTGGTCGAGCTGACCGGCGCGACGGTCCGCTCGGCCGGCAGCGGTTTTCTGCGCGGTCTGGGCGGCGAGCTCACCGACGGCGAGGTGATTGATGCGGCGGGGCTGCGGATCACGGTGCTGGCCACCCCCGGCCACACCGCCGACTCGTTGACGTTCATGCTCGACGACGCGGCGCTGACGGCCGACAGCGTGCTGGGGCGCGGCACCACCGTCATCGACAAGGAGGACGGCAGCCTGGCCGACTACCTGGAGTCGTTGCGGCGGCTGCGCGGCCTGGGCCGGCGCACGGTGCTGACCGGGCACGGGCCGGAGCTGGCCGACCTCGAAGCCGCGGCGTCGGGCTACCTGGTGCATCGCGCCGAACGTCTCGAGCAGGTACGCGCCGCGTTGCGCGAGCTGGGTGAGGACGCCAGCGCACGCCGGATCGTCGAACACGTCTACGTCGACGTCGACGAGAAGCTCTGGGACGCGGCGGAATGGTCCGTCCAGGCGCAGCTGGACTACCTGCGCCGGTAGTCGCGCCGGAGACTGAAGATCCGCAGGAGAAATGCGAGTAGAGGGCTGCAGAATTACGGCCTCGCGCCCCGCGCACCTAGCGGGCGCGGCGGGCCAGCCGCTCGGAATCAGAGATGAGCACGCTCTTGCCCTCCAGGCGGATCCAGCCGCGGTGGGCGAAATCGGCCAGCGCCTTGTTCACCGTCTCTCGGGACGCGCCCACCAGCTGGGCGATCTCCTCCTGGGTCAGGTCATGGGTGACCCGCATGGCGCCGCCCTCCTGCGTGCCGAAACGCTGGGCCAGCTGCAGCAGCTGCTTGGCCACCCGTCCGGGCACGTCGGTGAAGATGAGGTCGGCCAGGTTGTTGTTGGTCCGGCGCAGACGCCGGGCCAACACGCGCAGCAGCTGCCCGGCGATCTCGGGCCGGTCGGCGATCCAGGCCCGCAGTGCTTCGCGGTCCATCGAGACCGACCGAACCTCGGTGATCGTGGTCGCGCTCGACGTCCTCGGCCCGGGGTCGAAGATCGACAATTCGCCGAACATGTCCGACGGGCCCATGATGGTCAGCAGGTTCTCCCGGCCGTCCGGTGAGCGGCGGCCGATCTTGACCTTGCCGGAGATGATGATGTACAGCCGGTCTCCGGGTTCGCCTTCGGCGAAGACCGTGTGTCCGCGGGGGAAGTCGACGGGTTGCAGTTGCTTTGTCAACGCGTCGACCGCGCCGGGCTCGACCCCTTGGAAGATTCCTGCTCTTGCCAGGATCTCGTCCACGTTGCCCTCTTCAGCTTTCCGACGATGTGATGTAGTCAGGCTAACCGCATGCTCGCATCTTGAGTCTAGAGGTAGGCCGCAGCGCCCAACGTGACAACGCTACACACGATTGACATCTCGTGGGGTCCCGACCCGCGGATTGCCGTGTGGTTCGGTGTGTCGCGATGTCGGGAACACGGACTCGCCCACGCCGGAGAAGTCGGTGGCCGGTGTCGGCGCGGCGTGACGCGGTCCGCCGCGCGCCCCGGCCGGCGGGGCTTGCAGTTCCCGCTGCTCCCGGCGCCTGTGCAGGTATTCCAGCGCCTCGGGCATGCCCTCGCGGGCCAGGGTGTGCATGTCGATGGCCTCGGCGGGCTCCGCGGACTGGTCGGCCCCTCCGGCCGCGGGCGGCCGGAGGGGCCGGAGGGGTAGGTCGCGTTCAAGCCGTCCGAGGCCGAAGGCCGTCAGCATCAGCAGCCCGGGAACACAGGCCACCAGCAACCACGACACACGAAGAGTAAACATGGCCATCCATCACCACGGGATCTCGGCGAGATCACGAAATCAGTACTCTGTCGAAGGTGAGTGCGGCAGACGCGTCCCGGCGCACCCGGCCGACCGCGGCCGAGCGGCGCTGGGCGCAAGAAACTCGGACCGGTTTGGTGCGACGGGCACGCCGGATGAATCGCACGCTGGCGCAGGCCTTTCCTGATGCGCATTGCGAGCTGGACTTCGCCACGCCGCTGGAGCTGACGGTGGCGACCATCCTCTCGGCGCAGAGCACCGACAAACGGGTCAACCTGACGACGCCGGCGCTGTTCGCGCGCTACTCCTCGGCGCTGGACTATGCGCAGGCCGACCGCACCGACCTCGAGGGCCTCATCCGTCCCACCGGGTTCTTCCGTAGTAAGGCGACCTCCCTGATCGGCCTCGGGCAGGCTCTGGTCGAGCGGTTCGACGGCGAGGTGCCGGCCACGCTGGCCGAGTTGGTGACGCTGCCCGGAGTGGGGCGCAAAACAGCCAACGTCATCCTTGGCAACGCCTTCGGTGTTCCGGGCATCACCGTCGACACCCACGTCATCCGGCTGGTGGGCAGGTGGCGCTGGACTGCCGAACAGGACCCGGTCAAGATCGAGCATGCGGTCGGCGCGCTGATCGAGCGCGCCGAGTGGACGATGTTGAGCCACCGCGTGATCTTCCACGGTCGCCGTGTCTGCCACGCCCGGAAACCGGCCTGCGGGGTCTGCGTGCTCGCCAAGGACTGCCCGTCCTTCGGGCTCGGTCCCACCGAACCGCTGCTCGCCGCGCCGCTGGTGCGGGGCCCCGAAGCCGAGCACCTGCTGGCCCTGGCCGGGCTGTAAGCACGACCTTGGCCCGCAGCACGCGCTGGACCATCGCGATCGTGGCGGTGGTGGTGGCACTGGCGGCCGCGCTGGTAGCCCAGCTGCGCGACGACACCCCGGGGCCCGCGGCGACCCGTGTCGGCGCCGAGCGCGAGCACCGCGACGCCGACACGCCGGCCGCGCTGGCGGGCCCGCGGCGGCGGGCGAATCTACGGCCCTGCCCCGCTCCGGCCGGCGGACCCGGCTCCGCGGCGCTGCGCGGGGTCACGGTGGAATGCGCCGCCGACGGGGCCGTCGTCGACGTCGGCGCCGCGCTGGCCGGGCGGCGGGTGGTGCTGAACTTCTGGGCGTACTGGTGCGCCGCGTGCACAGCCGAGCTGCCCGCGATGGCCGAGTACCAGCGCCGGGCCGGCCCGGCCGTGACGGTGGTGACCGTGCACCAGGACGAGAACGAGGCGGCCGCCTTGCTGCGGCTGGCCGAGCTGGGGGTTCGGCTGCCGACCCTGCAGGACGGCCGGCGCCGGGTGGCGGCGGCCCTGCGGTTGGTTAACGTGATGCCCGCGACGGTGGTGCTGCGACCGGACGGTAGCGTTGCCCAGACGCTGCCCCGCGCTTTCGCCAGCGCCGACGACATCGCGGCTGCGGTCGGAGACCAGGCGGAATGAGGCGGCAGCTCGAGACGGACGGGCGTCCAGGCGAGCCAGTGGAGGTGGCGGTGAGTGCACGGGGTACCGCCCGCACGCAGGGGTCGGATCCCATGCCGTCCGAACTCTGTCCGCGCTGGTTGCGGCCCCTGCTCGACAACCGCGGCCAGATTCCCGACGCTTATCGGCGCCGGCTCCCGCCCGACGTGCTGGCGATGCTGACCTCCGGGGCGGCCGGGGGTGGGGGGCCGGGCAGCGCGAGGCGCGACGCCGCCGTGCTGGTGCTGTTCTCGGGCCCTGAGTCCGGGCCCGCCGGCGACGGCGTTCCCGATGAGGCCGACCTGCTGGTCACCGTCCGGGCCGCGACGCTGCGCCACCACGCCGGCCAGGCGGCGTTCCCCGGCGGCGTCTGTGACCCCACCGACGACGGTCCCGTGGCCACCGCCCTACGCGAAGCGCGTGAGGAGACGGGGATCGACCTGGCCAGGCTGTATCCGCTGGCCACGCTGGAGCGGGCCTTCATCGCACCGTCGCAGTTCCACGTGGTCCCGGTGCTGGCCTATTCGCCAGATCCCGGGCCGGTGGCCGTCGTCGATCCTGCCGAGACCGCGGTCGTGGCCCGCGTTCCGGTGCGCGCGTTCATCAACCCGGCCAACCGGCTGATGGTCTACCGCGGCGACCTCGGCCGCCGTTGGGCCGGACCGGCGTTTCTGCTCAACGAGATGCTGGTCTGGGGCTTCACTGGCCAGGTGATCTCCGCGCTGCTCGACGTCGCCGGGTGGGCCCGGTCCTGGGACACCACCGACTTACGCGAGTTGGACGAGGCGATGTCGCTGGTCGGCGACCGGGGTGGGTCGCCCCGATGAACGTGAACTCGATGACACCGTCGCAGTGGCTGGACGTCGCCGTGCTGGCGGTGGCCTTCATCGCGGCGATCTCGGGATGGCGTTCGGGCGCCCTGGGTTCTGTCCTGTCGTTCGCCGGCGTGCTGCTCGGCGCGATCGCCGGCGTGCTGCTGGCGCCGCACATCGTCAGTCACATCGCCGCCCCCCGTGCCAAGCTGTTCACGGCACTGTTCCTGATCCTGGCGCTCGTGGTCGTCGGCGAGGTGGCCGGTGTGGTGCTGGGCCGGGCGGTGCGGGGAGCCATCCACAGCCGTGTCATCCGGACCGTCGACTCCGTCATCGGGGTGGGCGTCCAGCTCGTCGTCGTGCTGACCGCGGCCTGGCTGCTGGCCACACCGCTGACCCAGTCGAAAGACCAGCCGGAGCTGGCCGCCGCGGTGCGGGGCTCGCGGGTGCTCGCGCAGGTCAACGACGTCGCCCCGCCCTGGCTGAAGACGGTGCCCAAGCGGCTGTCGGCGCTGCTGAACACCTCGGGGCTGCCGGCGGTGCTCGAGCCGTTCAGCTCCACGCCGGTCATCCCGGTCGCGTCCCCGGATCCGGCCCTGGCCACCAACCCGGCGGTGACGGCCGACGCGCCGAGCGTCGTCAAGGTGCGCAGCCTGGCGCCCAGCTGCCAAAAGGTCCTCGAGGGCAGCGGATTCGTCGTAGCACCCGACCGGGTGATGACCAACGCGCACGTGGTGGCCGGGTCCAACAGCGTCCAGGTGTACGCCAGCGGCAACCCGCTGGACGCGACCGTGGTGGCCTACAACCCCGCGGTCGACATCGCCATCCTCGCCGTCCCGCACCTGCCGCCGGCGCCGCTGGCCTTCGCCCAGACCCAGGCCAAGACCGGCGCCAACGTCGTGATCCTGGGGTATCCCGGTGGCGGCAACTTCACCGCGACCCCGGCCCGGATCCGCGAGATCATCAAGCTCTCCGGCCCCGACATCTACCGGGATCCCACACCGGTCACCCGTGACGTCTACACCATCAGAGCCAATGTGGAGCAGGGTAATTCGGGTGGGCCGCTGATCGACCTCGACGGCCATGTGCTCGGCGTGGTGTTCGGCGCCGCCGTCGACGACCCGGATACCGGGTTCGTGCTGACGGCCGACGAGGTGGCCGGGCAGCTGTCCCGGATCGGTGACACCCAGGCGGTGAACACCGGGGCCTGTGTCAGTTGACTCCGTGCACCTGGTCGAGGAACCGCATCAGGTGCCGGTTGATTTCCGCGGGCAGCTCTTCGTGGCTGAAATGCCCCGCGTCGGCGACCGATACGTAGCGCCCGTGCGGGGCGTAGCGCTGTGTCCGGTCGACCGGGTCGGCCAGAACGTAGGGGTCGTCATCGCCGCGCAGGTGTAGCAGCGGCACACCCAGCTGTTGCGACATCGAGGCCATGAATCGCCGGCCTTCGCTGCGCAGCTGGCTGCGCACCGCCCAGCGTTGGTATTCCAGGGCGCAGTGCGCGGCCGCCGGGATCTGGATCGCCGTGCGCAGGTAGCGGATGCTTTGGGAAAAGTCTTCGGAGGCAACCCATTTCGCGCTGCTGCGGCTGATGACGAGGCGCTCGATCTCGGCCGCGTCGTCCCGGGTCAGCAGGCGCTCCGGCCAGAGCGGCAGTTGATAGCGCAGCAGCATGGGCAGCAGCGCGTAACCCTGGTCCCGCCGGTTCAGGGCCGAGCGGCGCAACGCGGCCGGATGTGGCGAGCTGATCAGCGCGACGGCGCGCACCAGGCGCGAATGCAGCAGCGCGGTGGTCCAGCACGCCAGCCCGCCGTCGGCGTGGCCGATCAGGGTCGCCGAGGAGTGCCCGAGCGCGCGAATCAGTCCTGCGGTGTCACCCGCGAGCGTCCAGCCGTCGTAGCCGCGCGGGGGCTTGTCGCTGCCCCCGTAGCCGCGCAGGTCGACCGCCACCACGCGCGCACCGGTCAGCCCGCGCAGTTGGTGACGCCACGACCACCAGAACGATCCGAAACCGTGCAGCAGCATCACCAGCGGTGGTGCCGTGGCCGGGTTCCCCGGGTCCGGCCCGGCCGCCAGCGCTTCGACGACATGGAACCGGATGCCGTTGGCGTGCACGTCCAGATGCCGCCACGGCCCGTCGATGCGGGTCATCGACGGATCGGGAGCCGCCACCTACCAGCCCGAAGTGTCGGCGGGGGTGCTGCTGCCCGGCGTCTCGTGCTTGCCGCGCGGCTCGGCGCCCCCCTTGTCGCGACCGGAGGTCAGGGCCGTGCGTGTCTCGCGGACCGATTCGATCGTCGTGCGCGGTCCACGAATCCGGCGCACTTTCACAAAGCCCAGCAGCGCGAGCAACGCCCCGACCACCACCATGATCGCGAACACGATCAGGTACGCCACCCAGTGCCACAGCCAGGTGTCGAGCAGTTCGGCGAGGAAGAAGAAGAAGAAAAACGTGGAGTAGAACAGCACCACCAGGGCGGCGATGAAGAACACGCTGCCGGTGAGGCCCTTCTTGACGTCGCGGGTGATCTCGGCGCGGGCCAGTTCGACCTCGGCGCGCAGCAGCGTGGACACCTGAGTGGTGGCGTCTTTGATCAGGTCACCGATCGAGGGCTCGGCCGGCCGGGCGTGCGGATCGGTCAACGGAATCGCGGTCAGCGTGCTGGGCACACCGTTCTTGCGATTGGCTCTGCTCACAGACGGTCCTCTTTCCTCAATCCCCGGCAGCTTCGAGTGCCCGGCGTGCGTCGTCGCGGATTATCGCGGATTATGTTGCCATGCGTCGCGCCGCCGGACGAGGTCAGCCGAGAAGCGCGGCGCAGCCGCGACGGCTGCGGACCGAGCAGTCGATCAGAGGTGGCTCGCGGCGTAGTCGGCTCCCCTGGTGACCATGCCGTCCTCGTACGCGGACACGTTGTGCATGGCGAAGTCGAGCCCATCGGAGCACACGGGGTCGTTGTCGGCGCACAACTCGATCGTCTTGGGCTCGTACAGCGGGCCGATGGTCACCGGCGGCTCGCCCAGGAAGCTCATGGCCCTCTCGTTCGGCAACCCGAACAGGACGACCGAGGAGACGTGCTCGGCGACGTCGGGCCCAAGCGGCTTGGGTACGGTCGCGGGATCGACGCCGTCGGGCACCACAGGCGAGGTCACGAAGCCCATCACCGCCGCGCCCTGCGAGTACCCGCTCAGCACCATCTTGGTCGTGGGGCAGTTCTTGGTCATCGAGACCACGTGCGCACCCGCGTCCCGGACTCCGTCGATTCCGGTGTCCCACTGATCGGTTGCGGGGTAGTTGACCGCGTACACCCCCAGCGACTGCGCGCCCACGCGGGAACGCAGCTGGTTGACGAATGACTCGCCGACGGGGCCGATCCCGGGCGGCTCACCGGTGCCCCGGGCGAACACCACCTGCGTGGCGGGGCACGGCGCGGCGGCCGCCGGCGGCACGGGCGCGCCGAGCTGAACGCAGGCCGCGACGGCGGTTGCGGACAGCAATTTCATGATGCGCGATGAACTCATGTTTAATAAATTCCCGCTCGCACCGCGGTCAATCTGAGAGAACTCTGTGGGCCTGTGCTGCAGCAACTTCTGTAATGCCGGGTGCATCGGCTTGCCGGGCTTTCCGCCTTCGTTCATTCTCGTGCGACCGCCTACTTCGATTTCCATCTTCTTCGGATTTCGGCATTCTTCGATGAGAAATGGTATCGCACGACGGCCTGTACAGCGACGACCCGCCGTGGGGACATCGAATTCGGTACCGAACCTCTTTGTGGAGGAACGCAATTAGGAACCTGTTCGTCGGGTATGCCGACCCCGCAGCTCCGGTGGCCCGTCCGACTAGACTGGCCGAGCGCCTCGAAATTTGGGGACCGATCGATAGGAGTGTTGCTTTGCAGACGGTGCACCGTTGCTTCCTGGCGGCGATGGTGGCCGTGCTCGTGGTCGCCGGTTCGCCGGCCGGCCCAGCTGCCGCCGACGACAGGGTGCCTATGGGAGGCGGTGCGGGCATCGTCATCAACGGCGACGCGATGTGCACCTTGACGACGATCGGCAACGACGCCGCGGGCGAGCTGATCGGGTTCACCTCCGCGCACTGCGGCGGTCCGGGCGCCAAGGTCGCCGCCGAGGGCGCCGAAAACAGAGGCACCCTGGGCACCATGGTCGCCGGCAACGACACCCTCGACTACGCGGTGATCAAGTTCGATCCCGCCAAGGTGACACCGGTGGCCGACTTCAACGGCTTCCAGATCGACGGCATCGGCGCGGATCCGGCCTTCGGCCAGATCGCATGCAAGCAGGGCCGCACGACCGGGAATTCCTGCGGCGTCACCTGGGGCCCCGGCCAGGATCCCGGCACCATCGTCATGCAGGTCTGCGGCCGGCCCGGTGACTCCGGTGCGCCGGTGACCGTCGCCAACATGCTGGTCGGGATGATCCACGGAGCCTTCACCGACATCCTGCCGACCTGCGTCATCAAGTACGTCCCGCTGCACACCCCGGCGGTGGTGCAGTCGTTCAGCGCGATCATGGCCGACATCAACGCCAAACACCGGGCCGGCGCCGGGTTCGCGCCGATCTCGCCGGCCTGAGCTACCGGTCGGTCCGGATCGCCTCGAACACCGCGGGATCCAGCAGTGTCGAGGTGTCGCCCAGTTCACGGTTTTCGGCGACATCGCGCAGCAGTCTGCGCATGATCTTGCCGCTGCGGGTCTTGGGCAACTCCGGCACCACATGGACCTCCCGCGGCCGGGCGATGGGGGAGATCTCCCGGGCCACCTCGATGCGCAACTCGTCGACGATCCCGTCGTGCACCGTCACGTCGGCGCACAGGACGACGAACGCGCAGATGGCCTGCCCAGTGGTCTCGTCGGCCATCCCGACGACGGCCGCCTCCGCGACCGCGGTGTGGCCGACCAGCGCCGACTCGACCTCGGCGGTCGACAGCCGGTGCCCGGACACGTTCATCACGTCGTCGATGCGGCCCACCACCCAGATGTCGCCGTCGGCGTCGTACCAGGCGCTGTCGCCGGCGAAGTACCAACCGTGCTCGGCGAAGCGGGACCAGTAGGTCTCGGCGTAGCGTTGCGGGTCCCCCCAGATACCGCGCAGCATCGACGGCCACGGCTGATCCAGGACCAGGTAGCCGGTGGCGTGCTCGCCGCGGCCGGCGCCGGGCGGCAGTTGCTCCCCGTGATCGTCGACGATCTTGGCCGAGATGCCCGGCAACGGCGTCATTGCCGAACCCGGCTTGGTCGCCGCGACCCCGGGCAGTGGCGAGATCATCACCGCACCCGTTTCGGTCTGCCACCACGTGTCCACGATCGGGAGGCTGTCCGCGCCGAGCACTGTGCGGTACCAGCGCCACGCCTCGGGATTGATCGGCTCGCCGACCGACCCGAGCAGCCGCAGGCTGGACAGGTCGTGCGCGTCGGGAATTTCGCGTCCCCATTTCATGAACGTGCGGATCAGGGTGGGCGCGGTGTAATAGATTGTGACGCCGTACTTTTCGATGATCTCGAAGTGCCGGTGCCGAGTCGGCGTGTCCGGGGTTCCCTCGTAGAGCACCTCGGTGGCCCCGTTGGACAACGGGCCATAGACCCCGTAGGTGTGTCCCGTGACCCAGCCGATGTCGGCGGTGCACCAGAACACGTCGGTCCCGGGTTTGATGTCGAAGACGTAGTGATGGGTGTACGACGCCTGCGTGAGGTAGCCGCCGGTGGTGTGCACGATCCCCTTGGGCTGACCGGTGGTGCCCGAGGTGTAGAGCAGGAACAACGGTTGCTCGGCGTCGAAGGGCTCGGGGATGTGTTCGCAGGCTGCGGAATCGACGACGTCGTGCCACCACAGGTCACGGCCGTCGCGCCAGGACACGTCAATCCCGGTGCGGCGCACCACCAGAACGTGCTGCACCGGGCTGCGGCCGTCCGGGCCGTCGGCGACCGCGTCGTCGGCCGCGTCCTTGAGTGGCGCTGGTTTGCCGCGGCGGAACTGCCCGTCACTGGTGATCAGCAGCTTGGCCTGGGCGTCGGCGATCCTGGCCCGCAACGCCTTTGCGGTGAACCCGGCGAAGACCACGCTGTGCATCAGACCCAGCCGGGCGCAGGCCAGCATCGCGATGACGGCTTCGGGGATCAACGGCAGATAGATCGCGACCCGGTCGCCGGCGACCAGGCCAAGGCGGGTGAGCGCGTTGGCCGCCCGGCACACCTGCGCGTACAGATCGGAATACGTCAGGCTGCGGCTGTCTCCGGGTTCGCCCTCCCAGTGGATGGCGACCCGATCGCCGTGACCTGCCTCCACGTGGCGGTCCACGCAGTTGTAGGCGACGTTGAGCTTGCCGTCGGCGAACCATCGGGCGAACGGGGCCTGCGACCAGTCCAGCACCTCGGTGAACGGCGCCGCCCAGGACAGCCGATTGGCCTGCGCCGCCCAGAAACCCAGCCGGTCGTCCTGTGCGTCGCGGTACATCTGAGCAAGCCCGTTGGCCTGCTCGGCGAACTGCGGTGGCGGCGGATACGACTCGGGGCCCTCGGTACCGGTGGCGGTCACTGGCATACTCCTAGGTCGAGGTACGGCCGTTTGCCGGGCTCGCGATTCGCCGCGGATCGGTGCATCAACCGTCTGGTGAGCCTGACCTAGCGATGATACGGCCGCGCACGTCATTGCCGGGTCCAGGGTCTGCCGCGGTGGATGGGAATCGGTGCTGCAATGTGTCGCCGTCGCCGGTTGCGTGGCCGGCGCCGCCGGTCTTCGCTTAAGGTCGGGTGTCATGCGTCGGATGCGGGAACGGCTGGTGCTGTTCGCCGCCGCAATGCTGGCGCTCGTGCCCTCGGCCGGCTTTCTGGCCGGATGCGGCGGCGGGATCCTGAGCCCCGACCTGGTGGTGGTCAACGGCGGGGAACCGCCGAACCCGCTCGTCCCGACCGGCACCAACGACAGCAACGGCGGCAGGATCATCGACCGGATCTTCGCCGGGCTGCTGTCCTACGACGCCCACGGGATGCCGGCCAAGGAGGTGGCCCGCTCCATCGACACCACCGACAACCTCGACTACCGGATCACCCTGAAACCGGGCTGGACGTTCACCGACGGCTCCCCGGTGACCGCCCACTCCTTCGTCGACGCATGGAACTACGGGGCGTTGGGTGCCAACGCTCAACTGCAACAGAGCTTTTTCAGCCCGATCGAGGGGTTCGACGACGTCGCGGGCCGGGCGGCCGGCACGACGCCGGGGCCGATGACGATGTCCGGGCTGCACGTGGTCGACGATCTGCAGTTCACCGTGCGGTTGAAGGCGCCGACCATCGACTTCGAACTGCGGCTGGGCCACAGCTCCTTCTATCCGCTACCGGCCGCGGCATTCCGCGACATGGCCGCTTTCGGCCGCCACCCCGTCGGCGACGGGCCCTACCAACTTGCCGACGGCCCGGCCGGCCCGGCCTGGGAGCACAACGTCCGAATCGACCTGCGGCCCAACCCCGGCTACCACGGCAACCGCAAGCCCCACAACAAGGGGCTGCGGTTCGAGTTCTACTCCAACCTCGACACCGCTTATGCCGATCTGCTGTCCGGCAACCTCGACGTCCTGGACACGATGCCGCCCAGTGCGCTGCCGATCTACACACGCGACCTGGGTGACCGCGTCGCCGCCGGCCCGGCGGCGACCAACCAGACCCTCGACACACCGCTGCGGTTGCCGCATTTCGGCGGTGAGGAGGGCCGGTTGCGGCGCCTGGCGTTGTCGGCCGCCATCAACCGGCCGCAGATCTGCCGGCAGATCTTCGCCGGAACCCGAAGCCCGGCAAGTGATTTCACCGCCCGTTCGCTGCCGGGGTTCGATCCGAACCTGCCCGGCAACGACGTGCTGGACTTCAACCCCGACCGGGCGCGCACACTCTGGGCCCAGGCCGACGAGATATCGGCGTGGAGCGGCCGCTACGAGATCGCCTACAACGCCGACGCCGGCCATCGGGAGTGGGTGGACGCCGTGGCCAACAGCATCAAGAACGTGCTGGGCATCGACTCACTCGGGGCGCCGCAGCCGACATTCGCCGGGTTCCGCACCCAGATCACCAACCGCACCATCGGCAGCGCCTTCCGTGCCGGATGGCAGGGCGATTACCCGTCGCTGATCGAGTTCCTCGCCCCGCTGTTCGTCACCGGGGCGGGATCCAACGATGTCGGCTACTCCAGCGCCAAGTTCGACGCGGCGCTGACGGCCGCCGAAGCCGCACCCGAGCTGCGGCAGGCCGACGCGCTGGCCAACGATGCGCAGCGAATCCTGTTGCACGACATGCCCGTCGTCCCGCTGTGGGACTACATCGGCGTGGTGGGGTGGTCGTCGCAGGTGAGCGGAGTCGCGGTCACCTGGAACGGCCTGCCCGACTACGAGCGCATCGTCAAGGCGTGACGAGATGGGCTGGTACGTCGCACGCCGGATCGCCGCCATGGTGCCCGTCTTCCTCGGGGCCACGCTGCTCATCTACGGCATGGTTTTCCTGCTTCCCGGTGACCCGGTGGCCGCGATCGCCGGGGACCGCCCGCTGACACCGGAGGTGGCCGCGCAGCTGCGGGCCCGCTATCACCTCGACGACCCGTTCCTGCTGCAGTACCTGCGCTACCTGGGGGGCGTGCTGCGCGGCGACCTGGGCCGCTCCTACTCCGGCCTGCCGGTGAGCGACGTTCTGGCGCATGCGTTTCCGGTCACCGTTCGGCTGGCGTTCATCGCGCTTTTCGTCGAGGCGATACTGGGTGTGGGATTCGGGGTGGCAGCCGGCCTGCGCCAGGGCAGCATGCTCGATGCCACGGCGCTGCTGGGTGGGCTGATCCTGATCGCGATCCCGATCTTCGTGCTGGGGTTCCTGGCCCAGTTCGTGTTCGGCATCTGGCTGGGCATCGCACCGGTCACGGTGGGCGAACGGTCGACGTTCGCTCGCCTGCTGCTGCCCGGGATCGTCCTGGGTTCGGTGTCGTTCGCGTATGTGCTGCGGTTGACCCGTTCGGCCGTGGCGGCCAACGCCCACACCGACTACGTGCGCACCGCCACCGCCAAGGGCCTGTCCCGGCCCCGCGTCGTGGCGGTGCACATCCTGCGTAACTCGTTGATCCCGGTGGTGACGTTCCTGGGCGCCGACCTGGGGGCGCTGATGGGTGGGGCGATGGTGACCGAGGGGATCTTCAACATCCACGGTGTCGGTGGTGTGCTGTATCAGGCGGTCACCCGGCAGGAGGCGCCGACGGTGGTGTCGATCGTCACGGTGCTGGTGCTGATCTACCTGGCCACCAACCTGGCCGTGGATCTGCTCTACGCCGCCCTGGACCCGCGGATCCGGTATGGGTGAGGGCGGATTCTGGCGCGCCACCTGGGGCGGGCTGCGGCGGCGTCCCACGTTCGTGCTCGCGGCCGCCCTGATCCTGGTGATCCTCGGCGTCGCCGCGTTCCCCGGTTTGTTCACCTCGGCAGACCCCGCGTATGCCGACCCCGCCCAGAGCCTGCTGCCCCCGTCGGCGGCTCACTGGTTCGGTACCGACCTGCAGGGCCACGATATTTACGCGCGCACCGTCTACGGGGCGCGAGCCTCGGTCGCCGTCGGGCTCGGGGCCAGCCTGGCGGTGTTCGTCGTCGGCGGCGCACTGGGCGCGGTGGCCGGGTTCTACGGTGGCTGGGTGGACGCGGTGGTCTCACGGGTCACCGACGTGTTCTTCGGCCTGCCACTGCTGTTGGCCGCCATCGTGCTGATGGGTGTTCTGCGCCAGCGCACGGTGTGGACGGTGATCGCGATCCTGGCCCTGTTCGGCTGGCCGCAGATCGCCCGGATCGCCCGCGGCGCGGTGCTGGAAGTCCGGGCCGCCGACTATGTCATTGCGGCCAAGGCATTGGGCATGAACAACGTTCAGATACTGCTGCGACACGCCCTGCCCAATGCCCTGGGCCCGGTGGTCGCGGTGGCCACCATCGCCCTGGGCCTGTTCATCGTCACCGAGGCCACGTTGTCCTACCTCGGAGTCGGGCTTCCGGCGTCGGTGGTGTCCTGGGGCGGCGACATCAGCGTCGCGCAGACCCGCCTGCGGTCGGGCTCGCCCATCTTGTTCTATCCGGCCGGTGCGCTGGCGATCACGGTGCTGGCCTTCATGATGATGGGCGACGCGTTGCGCGACGCGCTGGACCCGGCATCACGGGCGTGGCAGCCGTGAGCGCCGCGTCGCCGCCGCTGCTGTCGGTAGAAGGCCTGCAGGTCAGTTTCGGTGACCGGCCGGTGGTGCGCGGGCTGGACCTGAGCGTGCTGCCCGGGCAGACCGTCGCCATCGTGGGTGAGTCGGGCTCGGGGAAGTCCACCACGGCGGCCGCCATCCTCGGGCTGCTGCCGCCCGGCGGGCGAATCACGGCCGGGCGCATCGTGTTCGGCGGGCAGGACATCGCTTCAGCCGGTCGCGGGGCCGATCGCCGGCTGCTTCGGTCGATCCGGGGACGCTCGATCGGCTACGTGCCCCAGGACCCGATGACCAACCTCAACCCCGTCTGGAGCGTCGGATTCCAGATCCGGGAAGCGGTGCGGGCCAACGCCGGAAGCCGAGCGGCACGACGGCGCGCAGTGGAGTTGCTCGGCGAGGCGGGGATGCCGGACCCGGAGCAACAGGCAGGCAGCTACCCACACCAGCTCTCGGGTGGCATGTGTCAGCGGGCGCTGATCGCGATCGCGCTGGCCGGGGACCCGCGGCTGCTGATCGCCGACGAGCCGACGTCCGCGCTGGACGTCACCGTCCAGCGGCAGGTACTCGACCACCTGCAGCGGCTCACCGAGCAGCGCGGCACCGCTGTGCTGCTGATCACCCACGATTTGGCGCTGGCCGCCGAACGTGCCGAGTCGGTGGTCGTCGTGCACCGCGGCGCCGTCGTGGAATCCGGTGCCGCAGCGGTGATCCTGCAAAATCCGCAGCACGAGTACACCCGGCGGCTGGTGGCCGCGGCACCGTCGCTGACGGTCCGCAGCCCGCGCCGCAGGACGGGCGTCGATACAGGAGGTGACATCCTCGTCGTCTCCGGGCTGACGAAGGTCTACCGCGAGTCGCGGGGGGCGCCGTGGCGGCGCGCCGAGTTCCGGGCCGTGGACGCCGTCTCGTTCCGGTTGCGCCGGGCGGGCACCCTCGCGATCGCCGGAGAATCGGGATCCGGCAAGTCGACCCTGGCGCGCATGGTGCTCGGGCTGCTGGAACCGACCGCGGGCACGGTGGAGTTCGACGGCACCCGGATCGACGGCGCCCTGGACCGGGACGCCGAGCTCGCGTTTCGCCGACGGGTGCAGCCGGTGTTCCAAAACCCTTACAGCAGCCTGGATCCCAGGTACACGGTGCTGCGCGCCATCGAGGAACCCTTGCGGATCCACCGGATCGGCGACCGCGCCGCGCGGACGCGGGCGGTGCGTGACCTCCTCGACCAGGTGGCGCTGCCGTCGTCGGTGCTGGGCCGGCTGCCCCGCGAGCTGTCGGGTGGTCAACGCCAGCGGGTCGCGATCGCCCGGGCCCTGGCCCTTCGGCCCGACGTGCTGGTCTGCGACGAGGCGGTCTCGGCGCTCGACGTCCTGGTGCAGGCGCAGATCCTGGATCTGCTGGCCGATCTGCAGGCCGACCTCGGGCTGGCCTACTTGTTCATCAGCCACGATCTGGCGGTGATCCGCCAGATCGCCGACGAGGTGCTGGTGATGCGGGCCGGCCGGGCGGTGGAATGCGCGCCCACCGACGAGCTGTTCGGTCGGCCCCGCCACGAATACACCCGGCAGTTGCTGGAGGCCATCCCGCGCGCCCTAGCCCCCGCAGATAGGTTGAGAACCCGTGACCGATGACCCGCTGGCCCCGCTGATGGGGCTGCCCGGTGTGGCCGAGGCCAGCGACCATGCCCGCGACGCGCTGAGCCGGGCGCACCGGCACCGGGCCAACCTGCGGGGCTGGCCGGTCACCGCCGCCGAAGCCGCGCTGCGGGCGGCGCGCGCCTCGTCGGTGCTCGACGGTGGACCCGGGCAGGTCGACGATCCGGGCGAGATCACCCAGGTCAGCGATCCGGTGTTGGCCGGTGCGCTGCGGGTGGCGCAGGCCCTGGAGGGCGGCGAGGGGCCGGTGGTCGGGGTCTGGCGGCGGGCGCCGCTGCAGGCGCTCGCGCGCCTGCACGTGCTGGCGGCCGCCGACCAGGTGACCGAGGAGCGGCTGGGCCGCCCGCGGGCCGGCCCGCAGGTCGGGCCGCGGCTCGAGCTGCTGGCGGGCCTGGTCGCCGGTGGCACCCGGGTGCCGGCACCGGTGGTCGCCGCGGTAGCGCACGGAGAATTGTTGGCGCTCAAGCCTTTCGGCAGCGCGGACGGCGTAGTGGCCCGGTCGGTGTCGCGGCTGGTGACGATCGCCGACGGGCTGGACCCGCACGGGCTGGGGGTGCCCGAGGTCGACTGGATGCGCAGGCCCGCCGAATACCGTGACGCAGCTGAGGGATTCGCCGAGGGCTCCTCCGAGGGGGTGCGGGCGTGGCTGCTGATGTGTTGCCGGGCACTGCAAGCCGGCGCGCAGGACGCGGTGGCGATCGCCGACGCTCTCCCGGGCCGATAGCCGGTTGGTGGCCGATTGCGGCCGGGAACGCGGCCGGGGTGAACCGTCCGGGGTTAACCGTTCGGCGACGCGAAGCGGGCGGCGGTCCGACATCTGTCGTCCCGCCGCCCGCCAGCACCGAACCCGGTTACCATGCGTGCATCTGTGGGCTGCGTGGGTTGGCCTCGGCGATCTCGCGAAGCCTCCGGTTGCAGTCCCACCCAAAGGACCGTCGATCCCTTCGAGATTCGCAATTACGCAGGCCCGCAACACTTTTGCCATTATCGCGGCTGTGACTCCGCGTGGGTGCCGAGAACCGTGCTGGGGTGCCCGGGTCGGGAGAACGATCCTTCTCTTCCGGACCGAACTAGGCCTTGCCGGGCTGCCGTGGTTTCCTTTGTACTACCAGACCTCGAGCGCGGCAAGGCCCGAATCCGTAAAGATCGCGAAAACGTACCCGATGTTCGGGTTGGCCGGGTGCGCGCTACCACTCCCGCTCAGATGCCGAAGCGGCGCAGCAGCGAGTAGGTGACCGCCCCGGCGGCCAGCGCGCTGATCCCCACCGCGACAGTGGTGGCGATCGCGGCGCCCGACGGGGCGGGGATCCGGTCGCGCAGCGACACCGGCCGGGAGAACGCCAGTACCGGCCATCCGCGATCGATGGCTTCCTTGCGCAGGCTGCGGTCGGGATTGACCACGCTGGGATGGCCGACGGCCTCCAGCATGGGCAGGTCGGTGATGGAGTCGGAGTAGGCGTAGCAGTGTTCCAGCGGGTAGCCCTCCCGGGCGGCCAACTCCTTGATCGCCTGCACCTTGCCCTGGCCGTAGCAGTAGAACGCGATCTCGCCGGTGTACTTGCCGTCCTCGACGACCATGCGCGTCGCCATCGCGTGGGTGGCGCCCAGCGCCCGGGCGATCGGTGCGACGATCTCCTCGCCGGACGCCGAAACCAGCACGACGTCGCGGCCGAACAACTTGTGCGCCGCGATCAGGTCCGCGGCTTCGGCGAAGACCAGCGGGGTCACGATGTCGTGCAGGGTCTCGTTGACGATCGCCCGGACCTGTTCCACGTCCCAGCCGGTGCACATGTTCGTCATGTGAGCGCGCATGCGGTCCATCTGGTCATGATCGGCGCCGGAGAGCAGGAAAATGAACTGGGCGTAGCTGGACTTGAGTACCGCGCGGCGGTTGAGCAGACCCTGATCGAAGAAGGGTTTGCTGAATGCCAGTGTGCTGGACTTGGCGATGATCGTCTTGTCCACGTCGAAGAAAGCGGCGGTGCGGGGCTGCGGAGAGCTACTCGCACTCGCTGTCGGTGTTGCCTGCTGCTGCGCGGCCGGATCGGAGACGGTCACCGACTCAGCATAGGTCGGGGATCGGACGGTGCCGGGGCGTTGCACCGAAAACAGTGGGCGGCAAGTCCGCTCTGCGCGGGTGAGCAGTGTCTTTGCATCCCAACATGTGATCTCGATGGAACAACCACTTGCGTTGGTCGGCACTGTCGTGTGTATAGTAAGCATCACTCGGCGTGAGCCGAGGGTGTATCAGCCCGACCCCCCGGGGCTGATACACGACGACCCTCGCCTCCTCCCCCCCTGGCGGGGGTCGTCCCTTTTCTGTTGTGGGAAATCTCCTTGCCGGCCGGCCTGGCCGATTCTGTCTCACGTTGCGGGCGAGCGCGTATTCCGCCGCGGTGTGCACGCGCCCCGGTCATGGTTGTGCACAGTGGCGTCTCTATCCACAAATGCGGCTTTGGGACTGTTGTCCCACGATCGCCGCCCTGCACGGTGGGTGCGTGACCAGTACTGCACGCAGCGCCGGGGCGCCGGCCGTGTTGGCGGTGTTGACCGAGCCGTCGTTGCGCGCCGAGCTGGACCGGATGGCCGCGGCCGTCGGAGTCCGGATCGTGCACGCGGGTGGAGCACCGGCGGTGAGCCGTAAGAACTGGGCGGCCGCCGCCGCGGTGCTGCTCGACGAGGCGGCGGCGCAAGGGTGCGGGCAGGTGGGGCTGCCCCGGCGCGCCCGTGTCTTCGTGGTGACCGCCGCCGAACCCGCCACGGCGACGTGGTCGGCGGCCATCGCGGCCGGAGCCGAACGGGTGCTGCGGCTGCCCGGGCAGGATCACGAGCTGATCCGCGGACTCGCCGACGCCGTGGAAGCGGTGCGCGATGACGGCGTGCGCGGCGACGTGGTCGCCGTCGTCGGGGGGTGTGGCGGGGCGGGCGCCTCGCTGTTCGCGACCGCCCTGGCGCACGCGGCGGCCGGCGCGCTGCTGGTGGACCTCGATCCGTGGGGCGGTGGACTCGATCTGCTGGTGGGTTGTGAGACCACACCGGGCCTGCGCTGGCCCGACCTGGCATTGCAGGGCGGCCGGCTGACCTGGCCGGCCGTGCGTGATGCCCTGCCCCGGTATCGGGGTATCAGCGTGCTGTCCGGCACCCGGCGCGCCTACGACCTCGAGCCCGGGCCGGTCGACGCCGTCATCGATGCGGGCCGGCGCGGGGCGGTCACCGTGGTGTGCGACCTGCCGCGCCGTCTCGCCGATGCGGCGCAGGCCGCACTCGATGCGGCCGATCTCGTCGTGGTGGTCACCCCCTGCCACGTGCGCGGGTGCGCGGCCACCGCCGCGATGGCGGAGTCGTTGACGGCGCTCAACCCCAACGTTGGCCTGGTGGTGCGTGGCCCGGCGCCGGGCGGCTTGCGGGCCACCGAGGTCGCCGAGGTCACCGGCCTGCCGCTGCTCGCGGCGATGCGGGCTCAGCCGCAACTCGCCGATCAGCTCGAGCGTGGCGGCCTGCGGCCCGGGCGGCGGTCGCCGCTGACGGCCGCGGCGCGCCGGGTACTTGCCGTGTTGTCCCGGGCGGGGTCGCCCCAGATCGGCAGGGCGGCGTGAACGGCTCCCTGATCGAACGCGTACGTGAGCGGCTGGCCGCCGAGGCCGCTCCGCTGTGGTCCCCGCTGCGGCCCGAGGCGGTCGCCGCCGCGATCCGCGCCGAATCCGGCGGCATGCTCGGGGACACCGAGGTGCTCGCCCATCTCCGGGTGCTCGAGACCGAACTGATCGGTGCCGGCATCCTCGAACCCCTGCTGCGCGCGGACGACACGACCGACGTCTTGGTGACGGCACCGGACGCGGTGTGGGTCGATGACGGGAACGGCCTGCGCCGCGCGGGGATCCGATTCTCCGACGAGGCCGCGGTGCGGCGGTTGGCCCAGCGCCTGGCGTTGGCCGCGGGCCGGCGTCTCGACGACGCCCAGCCGTGGGTGGACGGGCAGCTCACCGGAGTCGGTGGCGCACGGGTCGCGGTGCGTCTGCACGCGGTGCTGCCACCGGTGGCGCCCGCGGGCACCTGCCTGTCGCTGCGCGTGTTGCGGCCCGCCACCCAGGACCTGGCGGCCCTGGCCGCGGCGGGCACGATCGACCCCGAGGCCGCCGAGCTGGTGAGCGCCGTCATCGCCGCCCGGTTGGCATTCCTGGTGTGCGGCGGCACCGGGGCAGGCAAGACGACGTTGCTGGCGGCGATGCTGGGTGCGGTCGCGCCGACCGAGCGGATCGTCTGCGTAGAGGACGCCGCCGAGCTGGCGCCCCGGCACCCGCACGTGGTCAAGCTGGTCGCGCGTTGCGCGAACGTCGAAGGTGTCGGCGAGGTCCCGGTGCGCCAACTCGTCCGGCAGGCGCTGCGCATGCGGCCCGACCGCATCGTCGTCGGGGAGGTGCGGGGCGCCGAGGTCGTTGATCTGCTGGCCGCGCTGAACACCGGTCATGACGGCGGGGCGGGCACCGTGCACGCCAACAACCCCTCGGAGGTTCCCGCCCGGCTGGAGGCGCTGGCGGCGCTCGGTGGTCTCGATCAGGCCGCGCTGCACAGCCAGCTGGCCGCCGCGGTGCAGGTGCTGCTGCACGTGGCCCGTGACGGGGCCGGCGCTCGCAGGCTGACCGAGATCGCTGTGCTGCGCCCGGCGGACGGCCGGGTTCGGGCGGTCGCGGCGTGGCGCGCGGGGCGGGGACACACAGAGGGTGCCGACGCGCTGCGTCGGCTGCTGCGCGACCGGATGCCGACATGAGCGGGCCAGTCCTCGTGGCGCTGCTGCTGGCGCTGGCGCTGCTGGCGCTGCCCGGGTCGTCGCACCGCCGCCTCATCCGGGGAGCGGTCGGCCGCCGGCGGGCCGGGCTGCCCGCGGTGAGCGCGGCCGGGTGCATCGTCGCGGGCAGCGCGGTCGCGGCCGCCGCGGCTTTGTCGCCGACGACGGTCCTGGCCGGCGCGGTCCTGGGCGTCACGGCGGTCCTGCGTCACCGCCGCCGTCGCCGCATCCGCCAAGCCATGGACGAGGGCCGGATGCTGGAAACCGCCTTCGACGTCGTCGCCGGCGAACTGCGGGTGGGTTCTCATCCGGTGCGTGCGTTCGGTGTCGCCGCCGACGAGACCGCCGGCCCGGTCGCGGTGTCGCTGCGCTCGGTCGCGGCGCGGGCCCGGCTGGGCGCCGACGTCGCTGCCGGCCTGCGCACCGCGGCGGGTTCGTCGTCGCTGCCCGCGCACTGGTATCGACTCGCGGTGTGCTGGCAGCTCGCTGGTGAGCACGGGCTGGCGATAGCCACCCTGATGCGCGCCGCGCAGCGCGATATCGCCGAGCGGCAACGGTTCTCGACGCGAGTGGGGGCGGGTATGGCGGGCGCGCGCGCCACCGCCGCCATTTTGGCCGGGCTCCCGGTGCCGGGGGTGCTTCTCGGTGAGCTGATCGGCGCGCGCCCACTGAGTTTCCTGCTGGGCGGGCACGTGGGGGGATGGCTGTTGGTTGCCGGTTCGACGCTGGCGTGCGGGGGGCTGCTGTGGTCGGATCGCATCACCGATCGGCTGTTCGGATGAATGCCGCGGCGGTGCTGCTGGCCGTGGCGCTGTGGGTGGGCCCCGGCCCGGCGCTGGTGCGGGCGCGCGCCGGTATACCCGCGCGGGCACGGGACCCGCTCCGGAGGCCGCCGCGGGCCCGGGCGCACGGTCCGGACCCGCTCGCCGTCGCCTCCAGCCTCGACATCCTGTCGGTGTGCCTGGCGGCGGGCATGGCGGTGCCGGCTGCCGCGGCGGCCACCGCCGGATCCGCCCCGCCCGTGCTGGCGGCGGTGTTGCGCCGCGCCGCCGACCTGCTGGCGCTGGGCGCCGATCCCGCCGTGGCGTGGTCGGTTTCGGCGGTTTCACCGGTCGGGGCACCCGACGCGCAGACCGATGCGCTGCTGCGACTGGCCCGGCGTTCGGCGGCCTCCGGCGCGGCCCTGGCCGGCGGAGTCGCCGAACTGGCCGACCAGTCCCGCCACGACGCCGTGCACGCGGCCGCCGCGGCCGCCGAGCGCGCCGGGGTCTTGATCGCCGGGCCGCTCGGGCTGTGTTTCCTGCCGGCGTTCTTCTGTCTGGGCGTCGTTCCGGTGGTGGCCGGGCTGGCGCACAACGTCCTGCAGTCGGGTCTGCTGTGATAAGTGAACGAGGAAGGAAAAACATTGTTGGCCAACATGTTCCGTATATTTCTGGCTCGCGTGACCGCCCTGGCGGTCGACGAGTCGGGCATGTCGACGGTCGAGTATGCCATCGGCACTTTGGCTGCCGCGGCCTTCGGTGCGATCCTCTACGCGGTCGTCACCGGCGATTCGGTCGTGTCGGCGCTGACCAACATTATCGGTCGCGCGCTCAACACCAAGGTCTAGCGGACTGTGCGGGTGCGAGCACTGTCGAGGCGGCCCTGGCGATCGCTGCGCTGGTGGCGGTGTTCGTGCTGTGCCTGGGCGGTGTCACGGCGGTGTCCATGCAGGTGCGCTGCGTCGACGCGGCCCGCGAGGCCGCACGTCTGGCCGCGCGCGGCGACCAGCGCGCGGCGCTCGACACCGCCCGCCGCATCGCACCTGCGGGGGCGCGCATCGAGGTTCATCGGGACGGCGATCTCGTGGTGGCCACGGTCGTCGCGCGCTCGCCGCTGTTGCCCGCCCTCGACATCGGCGCCACGACTTTCTCGGCGGCCGAGGTGCCGGGATGAGGGCGGGTCGGCCACCGTGGTCGCGGCCGCCATGGTCGTGGTGGTGCTGTGCATCACGGTGGCGGGCGCCGCGCTCGGCGCGGTGGTGGTGGCCCGGCATCGGGCGCAGGCGGCGGCCGATCTGGCCGCGCTGGCCGCTGCGGCCCGGCTGCCGGCGGGGGCGGCTGCGGCCTGCGCACACGCCGCAGCGGTGGCCTACCGGATGGGGGCCGCTGCGACCGGCTGCGAGGTGGACGGGCTCGACGTTGTCGTCACAGTGGCCGTGGCCGTCGGCTGGAGGGGGCCAGGCGGCACCGCCCGGGCGGCCGCCCGGGCGGGACCCGCCGGCCCCGGATGGTCACGTCGCGTCGCCTTGCACCAGTCCGGCCACGGCGAGTTCGGCGTCGCTGGGCAGCCGCAGCGAGATCAACCCGGCGAAGGTCTGCGGTTGCAGTTCCACCCGGTTGACGGTGACGTGCACGGGTACCCAATCCGCGTCGTGTCCGGGCATCCGCAACACCCGGCCGGCCGCACCGTCGCCGCATTCCGCTGTCATCGAGGCCAGCAAGTGTTCGTCGTCGGGGTGAACGTCGGGTTTGCCCACAGTGCCGGCGCGCCGGTTGTAGAACGGGCACGGCTCGTCGAGCCATTGCAGCAGAGTCCAGTCCGCGAGGTCGACCAGCGCCCGGTGAACCCCGGCCCGCGCGAGTCCCGCCAGGATCCGCTGCGCCAGTTCGTCGGTGGACACGACGGGGCCTTCCACTGCGGCGCGCCAGTTCATCGCTCGCGCGACGAGGTGGTCACGGCCGTCGGGGCCCACCTCCAGCGCGGTGCGGGCGACGAAGCCGATCCGGATGGGCATGCTCTGCCAGTCGGTGAAATCCCAGGTGCTGCAAAATGTCTGGTCCGGCCCGGCTTCGACGGCCAGGGCCAGCACCTTGGCTTCGTTCGGGTTGAGCTCGCGCGACGGCAGGTCTTCGGTGAACGCCCTGCCCAGGGTGACCCCGATTTCGGGATTCTTGCCGCTGTTGGTGAGCGATTCCTGCGTATCGGTGGCCACGCCCAGCGTCAGGTCCCACTTCAGCGGGCCGGGGATGGGCCGTTCGGGCGGATCTTCGTCGGGGGGGCCGATCCACACGTGCACGCCGTGGACGCGGCCGTCGGACATCACCACCGGTTCGGTGCGAATGACACGGTCCCGCTTGGAGGTGATGCTGGTGAACGGCTGGCCGGTCTGCACCGACTCCGCGATCGCGGTCCGCACCGCGGGCAGGTACCGGCCCCGGCGCAGGAGTGCGGTGATCGGGACGAGATTCTGCAGCTGCCGGCCCTGCGCCACGACAGCCGGGTCGCCCCCCAACGTCTCCACGAGCAACCAGTCGTGGGCCATGCGCGCAGTTTACCGGCCGCGCCGCGTCCCCGGACCCGGCGGGCGGCCCGCCCTATCGGCGTGCCGGTGAGCAGAAACGGCCGGCTACGGCGTCGTCCCGTCGACCCCGGGAGCGCCCACCAGCAACCCAGGCGCGCCGCCAGTTTCGCTGTTACCGCCGAGTCCGCCGTTGCCGCCGTCGCCGATCAGCACGGCGTTACCGCCGTTGCCGCCGTCGCCGCCACCGACACCAGAGCTGTTGCCGCCCTCCCCGCCGGCGCCCGCGTTGCCGAGCAGGCCGGCGTCGCCGCCCGTCCCGTCCGTCCCGGCGTCTCCACCGGCGGAGTTGCCCACTCCGCCGCCGGCACCCCGATCGCCGAGCAGCGCCGCATTGCCCCCGTTGCCCCCGTTACCGATCAGCGGGCGGTCGGTGAGCGCCAGGCTGGGCGCGTTGATCGCGCCGAGCACGGCCTGCTGTATCGACTGCACCGGATTGGCCGTGAACGCCGAAACGGTGGCGGCCTCGGCGGTGGCGTAGGAGTGCGTCGTCGCGGTCAACTGCTGCACGAACTGGTCGTGGAACGCCGCCGCCCGCGCGCCCAGCGCCTGAAAGTCGCTACCGTGGGTGGAGAACAGCGCCGCGATGGCCGCCGAGACCTCGTCCTGGGCCGTCGGCAGCCCCCGTGATCCGTGCGGCCGCGGCCGCGTTGGCCGTGTCGATTCTGGAGCCGAGATCGGCCAGATTTCCCGCGGCCGTCCCCATCGCGTCCGGCACCACCACCAACGACATCGCAGCCCCCTCGGTCTGACACGAACGGTAATTTCGGGCTAAAACCTACCCACGTGTTGACGCCGACGAGCGGTCAGTCAGCGGTTCGTCAACACCCGGCAGCCGTCCGTTAACGCGTCGGGCTGGATCCGACCTGTTCAGCGCGATTCGCCGACCAACCGCCCCAGCACCAGCCGCAGCACCGTCACCGCGCCGGCCTTGTCGAGCGGGTCGTTGCCGTTGCCGCATTTGGGTGACTGCACGCACGACGGGCAGCCCCGCTTGCATTCGCACGCCTCGACGGCCTCCGCCGCGGCGCCCAGCCAGGTGGCGGCCCGGCGGAAGCCGCGTTCGGCGAACCCCGCCCCGCCGGGGTGGCCGTCGTAGACGAACACACTCGGCAGGCCGTCGGGGCCGGTCGCGGTGGACAGCCCGCCGATGTCGCCGCGGTCGCAGCTGGCCACCAGCGGCAGCAGCCCGATCGCCGCGTGCTCGGCGGCGTGCAGCGACCCGGGGATGCGGGGTGCGTCGATACCGCCGTCCAGCAACGCCTCCGGCGTGACGGTGTACATGACCGCGACCGTTTCCAGGGAGTGCTCGGGCAGAGCCAGCTCCACGAAGTCGATGACCTCACCGGAAAGCCGGCGACGCAGGTAGCCGACCAGCCGGCGGGTGACCCGGACCGGCACCAATCCCACCGTGACCGAGCCGAACTCGCTCCGTTCGCCGTCACCGGTGACGACGATGTCGGTGAGCTCGCGCGCGAACGTCGTATGGCCGGGTTCCTCGGCGTGCACGAACGCGATCCCGCTGTCGAAGTCCAGGGAGTCGACGACGTAGCTCTCGCCCTGGTGCAGATACACCGCCCCCGGGTGGACGCAGGTCGGGGCCTGGCTGAGGCCGACGCTGCCCAGCAGCCGCCCGGTGTCGGCCTCCACGATCACGATCTGGCCACCTGCACCCCGGATGTCCACGGCGCCGTGGGGGTCCAGGCCTGGCGCGGGGAAATAGCGGTCGTTGCGCAGCCGCAGCAGTCCCTCGTCGACCAGGCCCGCGGCGACCTCCGTCGCGCCCAGAGCCCGCACTTCGGCCATATCGAGTGGCAGTTCGGTTGCCGCACAGAGCAGTTGCGGGCCCAGCAGATAGGGGTTGGCCGGATCGATCACCACCCGCTCGACCGGTTTGCCCAGCAGCGCGGCGGGGTGGTGCACCAGGTAGGTGTCCAGCGGGTCGTCGCGGGCGATCAGCACGACCAGCGCCCCCTGGCCCCGTCGGCCCGACCGGCCCGCCTGCTGCCAGAACGAGGCGACCGTGCCCGGGAACCCGGCCAGCACCACCGCGTCCAGCCCGGCGATGTCCACGCCCAACTCCAGCGCGTTGGTGGTGGCCAGACCGCGCAGCCTGCCCTCGGCCAGCGCACGTTCGAGTGCGTGGCGGTCCTCGGCGAGGTAGCCGGCCCGATACGACGCGACCGTGCCCGACAGGTCGGGGGCGACGTCGTCCAGACGTGCCCGCGCGCCCAGGGCGGTCAACTCCGCGGCCCGGCGCGACCGCACGAACGTCAGGGTCTGGGCACCCTCGGCGACCAGGTCGGCCATCACCTGCGCCGCCTCGGCTCCGGCCGAACGGCGCACCGGCGCGCCGTGTTCGCCCGTCACGTCGGTGCGCAGCGCCGGCTCCCACAGGGCCACCGTCCGGGAGCCCCGGGGTGAGCCGTCGTCGGTCACCTCCTCGACGGGCTGCCCGATCAGCTCGGCGGCCGTCGCGCCCGGCGAATCCGTGGTCGCGCTGGCGAAGATCACCGTCGGGTAGGACGAGTAGCGCGCGCACACCCGCAGCAGCCGGCGCAGCACCATGGCCACGTTTGACCCGAAAACCCCTCGGTAGTAATGACATTCGTCGACGATCAGGAACCGAAGACGGCGCAGCAGGGCCGCCCAGCGAGCGTGGTTGCCCAACATCGACACGTGGATCATGTCCGGGTTGGAGAACAGCCAGCGGGAGCGTTCGCGCGCGAAGCGGCGCACCTCGGCGGGGCTGTCGCCGTCGTAGGCGGTGGGCGCCACCCCGAGACCGGGATCACGCAGCCGCGTGACGGCCTCGGTCAGGGTGCGCGCGGCGCGCAACTGGTCGTGGCCGAGCGCCTTGGTGGGCGACAGGTAGAGCACCCGCGCCCGCGGGTCGGTGGCCAGGGTGTGCAGGACGGGAAGCTGATAGGCCAGCGATTTGCCCGACGCGGTGCCGGTGCTGACCACCACGTGCCGCCCGGCGTGGGCCAGCTCCGCGGCCCGCGCCTGGTGTGACCACGGGCGGGTGATGCCGCGTTCGGCGAACGCCCGGACCACGTCCGGCTCGGTCCAGTCCGGCCAGTCGGCTGTCCGCCCGGGGCGCGCGGGCAGCTCGGCGACGTGGCGCAGCGGGTGCTCGCCCGCGGCGGCGCCGGCGAGCGCGACGGCAAGCAGGTCGGCGCCGAAACTGGACACCAGGCACCCTCCGATACCCCGTCGCCGGTACAAGTCTGTCGCCGACGCGACGAACGTGATTGACTGCTGGGGGTCGCAGCTTCTGTGTTCGTGTCACACTTTCGCAGGATCGACGTTGCGGCCGCGGTTCCTGCGAGGTTAATCGGTCGGGTGAAGTTCCGGCGACTCGGCGAGGTATGGCGGTCGTATCAGGCCCGGGGCACCGAAAAGCGGTGCCCCGCACCCAGAAGAAAAGAAAAGGAAAGATCGAGAAATGCCACAGGGAACTGTGAAGTGGTTCAACGCGGAGAAGGGCTTCGGGTTCATCGCCCCCGAAGACGGTTCCGCGGATGTTTTTGTCCACTACACGGAGATCCAGGGTTCGGGCTTCCGCACCCTTGAGGAAAACCAGAAGGTTGAGTTCGAGATCGGCCACAGCCCGAAGGGCCCCCAGGCCACCGGCGTCCGCTCGCTGTAGAGACGAGCAGGCTCCCACGACAACCCCCGGTTGGCCCCGTCCAGCGGGCCTCCGGGGGTTGTTGTCGTGGCCCGGCCGCGCCACAGCGACGCCGCGCCGATCAGCTCGGGGCGCAGATACCCGAACTGCCCTACTGTCGGTGGCGTGAGCCAGCTGTCCTTCTTCACCGCGGAGTCGGTGCCGCCTGCGGCCACCGATCTCGCCGGGGTGCTGGCGGCTTCCGGGCAGATCGTGATGGTCGGCGCGCCCGGTGACCACGGTGCCCGGCTCTCGGTGGTGGTGGATCAGCTCTGGCGGGCGTCGGCACTCGCCGAGATGATCCGGGACGCGGGCCTGGTCCCCGAAATCGGCCGCACGGAGGAGGACACCCCGTTGGTGCGAACGGCGGTGAGCCCGGCGTTGGTGACCATCGCCGCCGAATGGACGCGCGGCGCGGTCAAGACGGTGCCTTCGCGGTGGTTGCCCGGGCCGCGCGAGCTGCGGGCCTGGACCCTGGCGGCGGGCCGCCCCGAAGGCGACCACTATCTGCTGGGTCTGGATCCACACGCGCCCGACACCCACTCGCCGCTGGCGTCGGCCCTCATGCGGGTCGGGATTGCACCCACCCTGATCGGCACCCGCGGCGGCCGGCCGGCGCTTCGGATCAGCGGTCGCCGACGCCTGTCGCGCCTGGTGGAGAACGTGGGGGAGCCACCTGGCGACGCGGACGCGTCGGCGTCGTGGCCGCGGGTGTGACGCTGCGTCAGGGCCCGCGTTCGGCGGAGCCGGTTTGCGCAGGCGCGCCCCAGGGTGCGAAATTGTCAGGTGCCCTGAAGACGAAGGAACGCCCGCGTGCCCGAAGTTCACCGGAATTTTCGCCCTCGGCCTGTCATTCTTCCTGCAGGGCGGTCTCGCGAGGGGCCGGGACGAGAGATGGAGCGTAAGCGCAGTTGGCTGACCCGAAGCTGAACGAACCGAGAAGACCTGGCGGCGCCGTGAACGGGAGCCCCAGGCGACTGGTGATCGTCGAGTCGCCGACCAAGGCGCGAAAGCTGGCCGGCTATCTGGGCTCCGCGTACATCGTCGAGTCGTCGCGGGGCCACATCCGTGACCTGCCGCGGGCGGCGGCCGACATCCCCGCGAAGTTCAAGTCCGAACCCTGGGCGCGGCTGGGGGTCGATGTCGACCACGACTTCGAACCGCTCTACATCATCAGTCCGGAGAAGAAGAGCACAGTCAGCGAGCTGAAGGGCCTGCTCAAAGACGTCGACGAGCTCTACCTGGCCACAGATGGCGACCGCGAGGGCGAGGCGATCGCCTGGCATCTGCTGGAAACCCTGAAGCCGCGTATCCCGGTCAAGCGGATGGTGTTCCACGAGATCACCGAGCCGGCCATCCTCGAGGCCGCGGCCAACCCGCGCGACCTGGACATCGACCTGGTCGACGCGCAGGAGACCCGTCGCATCATGGACCGGCTGTACGGCTATGAGGTCAGCCCGGTGCTGTGGAAGAAGGTCGCGCCCCGGCTTTCGGCGGGTCGGGTGCAGTCGGTGGCCACCCGGATCATCGTGCAGCGCGAGCGCGATCGGATGGCGTTCCGCAGCGCGTCGTACTGGGATGTGGTCGCCGAACTGGACGCCGGCGTGTCCGACCCGACAGCGTCCCCGCCCATCTTCAACGCCCGACTGACCAGCGTGGACGGCATGCGCGTGGCCACCGGCCGCGATTTCGACTCCCTGGGGCAGCTGCGCAACCGGGGCGATGGGGTCGCCCCGGACGTTGTGGTGCTGGATGAGGCGCGGGCGACGGCGCTGGCGGCCGGCTTGCGGGGCAGCGAGCTTTCCGTGGCGTCGGTGGAGGAGAAGCCCTACACGCGGCGCCCTTACCCGCCGTTCATGACCTCCACGCTGCAGCAGGAGGCGGGCCGCAAGCTGCGGTTCTCCGCCGAGCGCACGATGAGCATCGCCCAGCGGCTCTACGAGAACGGCTACATCACCTATATGCGTACCGACTCGACCACGCTGTCGCAGTCGGCCATCGACGCCGCGCGCACCCAGGCGCGTCAGCTCTACGGCGAGGAGTACGTCGCCGCATCCCCGCGCCAGTACACCCGCAAGGTGAAGAACGCCCAGGAAGCGCACGAGGCGATCCGCCCGGCGGGTGAGACGTTCGCCACCCCGGACGCGGTGCGCCGCGAACTCAACGGCGACGAATTCCGGCTCTACGAGCTCATCTGGCAGCGCACGGTCGCCTCGCAGATGGCTGACGCGCGCGGGACCACGTTGAGCCTGCGGATCGCGGGGCGCTCCGGGGACCAGCAGGTGGTGTTCTCGGCCAGCGGCCGCACCCTGACCTTCGCGGGCTTCCTCAAGGCCTATGTGGAGACCGTCGACGAACTCGCCGGCGGCGAGGCCGACGACGCCGAGCGGCGGCTGCCGCAGCTGACCGAGGGGCAGCGGCTGGCCGCCCGCGAGCTGACCCCCGACGGGCACGTCACCAACCCGCCGGCGCGCTTCACGGAGGCCTCGCTGGTCAAGGCGCTCGAGGAGCTGGGCATCGGCCGGCCGTCGACCTACTCGTCGATCATCAAGACCATCCAGGATCGCGGCTACGTCCACAAGAAGGGCAGCGCGCTGGTGCCCTCGTGGGTGGCGTTCGCCGTCACCGGCCTGCTCGAGCAGCACTTCGGCCGGCTCGTCGATTACGACTTCACCGCCGCGATGGAAGACGAGCTGGACGCGATCGCCTCGGGCCAGGAACGGCGCACCGACTGGTTGAACAACTTCTACTTCGGCGGGGACCACGGCGTGGCCGACTCGGTGGCCCGCGCCGGGGGGCTGAAGAAGCTGGTCGGGGTCAACCTCGAAGGCATCGACGCCCGCGAGGTCAACTCGATCACACTGTTCGACGACGATCAGGCCCGACCGGTCTATGTCCGGGTGGGCAAGAACGGCGCCTACCTGGAGCGCATGGTGACCGGCGAGGACGGCGAACCGAAGCCGCAGCGCGCCAACCTCAACGACTCGCTGACGCCCGACGAACTGACTCTGGACCTGGCCGAGGAACTGTTCGCCACGCCGCAGGAGGGACGCGTGCTCGGGGTGGATCCGGAGACGGGCCACGAGATCGTTGCCAAGGACGGCCGATACGGCCCGTACGTCACCGAGGTCCTGCCTCCGGCGCCCGACGAGGACGGCGGCGCCGCCGCGCCCGCGAAGAAGGGCAAGAAACCCACCGGCCCCAAGCCCCGGACCGGTTCGCTGCTGCGCAGCATGGACCTGCAGACCGTCACCCTGCAGGACGCGCTCACGCTGCTGTCGCTGCCCCGCGTGGTCGGCGTCGACCCCGACTCGGGTGAGCAGATCACCGCGCAGAACGGCCGATACGGGCCCTACCTCAAGCGCGGCACCGATTCCCGGTCACTGGCCACCGAGGAGCAGATCTTCGACATCACCCTCGAGGAAGCGCTGCGCATCTACGCCGAGCCCAAACGACGCGGCCGGCAGGCCGCTGCCGCACCGCCGCTGCGCGAGCTGGGGACCGATCCGGCGTCGGGCAAGCCGATGGTGATCAAGGACGGCCGGTTCGGCCCCTATGTCACCGACGGAGAGACCAACGCCAGCCTGCGCAAGGGCGACGAGGTGGCGTCGATCACCGACGCGCGGGCCGCCGAGCTGCTGGCCGACCGCCGGGCGCGGGGTCCGGTGAAGCGGCCCGCCAAGAAAACCGCGCCGCGCAAGGCTGCCGCCAAATCGGGGGCCAAGAAACCCGCCAAGCGCGGCTAACTCGACACCGGCTGCCGGGTGACCCCGCCGTGGGCGGCGAGCTTCACCGGCCGGGCCAGCTGGGTGGGGGCCACCCGCCCGCGCAGCTCGACCACCTCGCCGACATCCCAGCACAGGGCCTCGGCGTCCAGCGCGCCGCTGACCGCGTTCGCCGACGCGAGCACGTGACCGGTCTCCAGCTTGGCCAGCTCGGTGAGGCGCGCGGCCTCGTTGACGGGATCGCCGATCACGGTGTACTCGAAGCGGGCCTGCGCGCCGATATGGCCGGCGATGGCCCGCCCGGCTGACACCCCGATCCCGAACTCGGCGGACCCGATGACCGGCAGCAGCGCGTCGTGCAGCTCACGGGCGGCCGCCAGCGCCCCTCCGGAGGCGTCCGGGTGTTCGATGGGAGCGCCGAAAATGGCCAGCGCGGCGTCGCCCTGGAACTTGTTGACGAACCCGCCGTGCCGGCCGACGGTGTCGACGACCACCCGGAAGAATTCGTTGAGCAAATGCACGACCTCGGCGGGCGGGCGGGTCGCGGCCAGCTGGGTGGAACCGACCAGATCGACGAACAGCACGGCGACGTGACGTTCCTGCCCGCCCAGTTCGGTGCCCCGCTCCAGGGCCCGGCGGGCCACGTCCTCGCCGACGTAGCGGCCGAACAGGTCCCGCAGCCGCTGCCGCTCGGACAGGTCGCGGACCATGTCGTTGAACCCGGCCTGCAGCAGTCCCAGCTCGCTGGCGTCATAGATCTGCATGTGCGCGTTGTAGTTTCCGCGCTGCACCTCGCTCAGCGCCCAGCGCAGCTGGCGCAGCGGGTCGGCGATCGACATGGCCACCAGCAGCGTGCTGACGAACCCGATGCCCAGCGCCGCCAGGGCCAGCAACAGGATCGGAGTGAACAACTTCTCCGGCGTGGCGTGCAGCAACGAGGCCTTGTCGGCCACCACCGCCAGCACGATCGCCAGCACCGGCACGGCGGTGGACAGCATCCAGGACAGGATCTGCCGCAGGATGACGCCGGGCGCCTTGACGTTCTCCGGCACGCCGCTGCGCAGTGCGGCGACGGCGACCGGCCGCAGCACCCGCTCGGACTGCAGGTAGCCGATGATCGCGGTGGCGGCGGCGCCCAGGCCGATGGCGACGGCCACGACGGGCGCCACGAACCCGGCGACCGACCAGCTGGCGACGATGAACACCACACCGCCGATGCACCAGGCCGCCATGCTGGTGAGCGTGCGGTAGAACGGCATGCGCAACGCCCGGCTGCGCGCGAGTTCGGTGGCGGCCGGGTCGGCTTCGGTGAGCAGGTTGTCGCGGCGCTGCCAGCGGAAGACGGGCATCAGCAGCTTGAGGTTCACCACCGAGACGGCGAGGAACAACACCACCAGCGAGGCCGCGAACACCGCCAGGTTACGGACCGGAAGATCCTGCAGCTGGAGGCGGTCCGTGGGCGGCAGGCCGTAGCGCAGGAAACCGAGCACGACCAGGGCGCCGACGATGTCGGCCTGCACCATGCCCAGCAGGAACAGCGGCCACGGGGTGCGCACCACCCACCGGACGAACCCATTGATCCGCCCGGGCAGTGTTGCCGCGGTTGCCATGGATCCACCGTATCGGTCCACGGCTATTTGTTGGAAAACTCTAAGGACCACGGCACGTCGGGCGGCGGGGCCCGTGTCTTGGCTAGGTCACGAAACGATCGCGAAACGGTGGCCGGCCGGTGTTCGTCGGACGGTGTCACTAGCGTTGCCGGTGATGTCCGGGGTGTTTACGCGGTTGGTGGGCCAGGAGGCGGTGGAGGCCGAGCTGCTGGCCGCGGCCAGGGCCGCGCGCGGTGATTCCGCTCACAGCGACAGCATCGACGGCACTATGACACATGCCTGGCTCATCACCGGGCCGCCGGGTTCCGGGCGCTCGGTGGCGGCGCTGTGCTTTGCGGCCGCACTGCAGTGCACCGGGTCGATCGCCGACGGCGGCCCGGGTTGCGGGCGCTGCCGGGCGTGCACGACGACGATGGCCGGCACCCACGCCGACGTACGCCGGGTGATACCCGAGGGCCTGTCCATCGGGGTCGACGAGATGCGCGCCATCGTGCAGATCGCATCGCGCCGTCCCTCGGGCGGGCATCGCCAGATCGTGGTGATCGAGGACGCCGACCGGTTGACCGAGGGCGCGGCGAACGCCCTGTTGAAAGTCGTCGAGGAACCGCCGCCGTCGACGGTGTTCCTGCTGTGCGCGCCGTCGGTGGATCCCGAGGACATCGCGGTCACGCTACGGTCCCGGTGCCGCCACGTCGCGCTCGTGACGCCGTCGACGGCGGCGATCGCGGGCGTGCTGGTCGACACCGACGGTGTGGACGCCGAGACCGCCGGCTGGGCCGCCTCGGTCAGCGGCGGCCACGTGGGCCGCGCGCGGCGGCTGGCCACCGACCCCGAGGCCCGGCAGCGACGGGAGCGGGCGCTGGCGCTGGTGCGCGACGCCGCGATCCCGGCGCGGGCTTATGCGGCCGCCGAGGAGCTGGTGGCCGCGGCCGCGGCGGAAGCTGTGGCGTTGACCGCCGACCGCGCCGGGGCCGAGACCGAGGAGCTGCGGACCGCGCTGGGCGCCGGCGGGACCGGCAAGGGCGCCGCGGGTGCGCTGCGCGGCGGGGCGGGCGCGATCAAAGACCTGGAACGGCGGCAGAAGTCGCGTCACACCCGGGCGTCGCGGGACGCACTGGATCGTGCCCTGATCGACCTGGCGACGTATTTCCGGGACGCGCTGGTGATGTCCGCGGGTGCGTGCGAGATCCGGCCCAACCACCCGGACATGGCCGAGCGGGTGGCGGCGCTGGCCCGCCACGCCACGCCTGAGCGGCTGCTGCGCTGCATCGAGGCGGTGCTGGGATGCCGCGAGGCGCTGGCGAGAAACGTCAAACCCAAGTTCGCCGTCGACGCCATGGTCGCCACCATCGGCCAGGAACTCGGGTAATCGACGTCGCCCGGCGACGATGCTTGCCGTATGGGCGGCCCGAGGAGGAGCCGGGCAATCCTGACTTGCGTTAGACTCGTGCCGCCCCACGCGGGCGCGCCGCCTTAGCTCAGTCGGTAGAGCGATTCACTCGTAATGAATAGGTCAGGAGTTCGATTCTCCTAGGCGGCTCCGAACATGCAGTGAGGGGCGGTTCAGTTCTTCCTTACGACGCGTAGATGAGGCTCAGCTCGACGCTTATTCGCCGGAAATGTGTTGTCGCGTCGAGCGCGGCGGTGTAGTTCCCCGCCTGATAAGCGCGGTCGATGTAGTGCTTTCCGGTCACGTCGGGGGTCGAGTGCGCCGGAATGATGCGCGTCTCACGATGACGGCTACTCGGGGTAGATACCGGCGAAGCGGTCGCCGACGTTCCGTAGCGCGGCGCGAAGTCAGATCGGGTCGATGTTTTGTGGATCAACCGGCCGCTGCGATGGGTGCGCGGCGATGCTCAGACATCCGAAAATGGGACGGAAACGTCGCTGGTGCTCCGATGCCTGCAAGCAGATGGCGCGGCGGCAGGGCGGGGTGTGACGAGCCTGGGGCGTGGTCGCGGCGGCGGCGGTGCAGGGGCGAATTATCTGGAATTATCCCGATTTCTTCCTAGAGCTAAAGTCGTAAGCTTGCTAAAGTTCTTGCAGCACACACGAATCAGTCTCACTGACGCAGATTGGAGCTGTGAAAACCTTGTCGTTTCTTGCCGTGATTCCCGAAGAGATTCTTTCCTCAGTTTCCAGCTTGACCGGCATCGGTTCGTCCCTCGACGAGAGCCTCTCGTCGAAGATACCCGCCCTCACCGACATTCCGGCCATGGCCGAAGACGAGGTGTCCGCCGCGATCAGTGCGCTGTTCAACAGCCACGCCGCGGTGTTTGAGGGGATCGCGACTCAGGCGACGAATTTTCACGCCCGGTTCGCCAACATTCTCGGTTCGGGAGCCAGTCTGTATTCCGATGCGGAATCCTCGGTGGTGTCAACATTGTCGACACCCTCCGCGTCTTTCCTCGGTGTGCATTGGTTTTCTCCTGTTCTCGACCTGACCGGGCGGCCCTTGTTCGGTAACGGTGTCAGCGCAGCTGCGGGTACAGGTAAGGCCGGTGGTGCCGGTGGATGGATTTTCGGCAACGGAGGTAACGGCGGTTCCGGCGCAGCGGGTCACGCGGGCGGCGCGGGCGGTGCCGGAGGGTTCCTGTTCGGCAACGGAGGTAACGGCGGTTCCGGCGCAGCGGGTCAAGCGGGCGGCGCGGGCGGTGCGGGCGGATTCCTGTTCGGTCACGGTGGCAACGGCGGCAACGGCGGCACCGGTTCCACCGCGACCGGGGCGGGGACGGGCGGGCGCGGCGGTGCCGGAGGCGCGGGCGGGTTCCTCTTCGGTCACGGTGGCAACGGCGGCAACGGCGGCAACGGAGAAACCGGGGGTGCAGGCGGGGCCGCAGGCCATTCCGGTGGGTGGGGCGGCGTAGCGGGGGATCCGGGCAGCCTGGGGAAGTCAGGATTCTCCGTCATCGACACCATCCACGTGGACAACAATCCGTACGGGGTGGCGGTCAATTCCACCAGCGGCGAGTCCACCACCGGCGACGTGTACGTCACCAACGATGTCAGTAGCGGCACGGTGACGGTGATCAGCCCCTCAAACAGCATCACCGGTGATCCCATCACCGTGGGCAGCAACCCGGACGCGGTAACGGTCAGCCCCGGAACCGGCTCCGTGTACGTGGCCAACGCAGGCAGCGACACGGTATCGGTGATCAGCTCCTCAGGCAGCGTCTCCAACCCAATCACCGTGGGGGACGATCCGGTCGCGGTAGTGGCGGGCTTCCGAGGCGAAGTTGTTGCCGCCAACAACGTCAGCGGCTCGGTTTCGT
>NZ_JBMIOP010000257.1:0-31303 GCF_049197365.1 Mycobacterium sp. THU-M104 | reverse complement strand
AAGCCTTCTCCGAGGAATACCTCGCACCGGTGCGGCCCCTGGAGCGGATCCGGCAGCGGGTGGAGGCGTCCGAGGACGACAGCGGGACGACCAGCATGACCGCGACCGTCAAGGTCGACGGGGTCGAGACCGAGATCAGCGGCGTCGGCAATGGTCCGCTGGCCGCGTTCGTCCACGCGCTGGGAGACGTCGGGATCGAGGTAGCCGTCCTGGACTACTCCGAGCACGCGATGAGCGCAGGCGGTGACGCGCAGGCCGCGGCCTACGTCGAAGCTTCCATCGCCGGCAAGACGGTGTGGGGGGTGGGGATCGCATCGTCGATCACCATCGCGTCGCTGCGCGCGGTCGTGTCGGCGGTCAACCGCGCCTCCCGCAACTAGAGGCGCCGACAACGTAAGGAGCAATCACCGTGTGGCACACCTCGTGGGGTTTCATGTGGTCAGCCATTGTCGCCTTCGCGTTCATCGCCTACCTGCTGATCCTGTTCAGCATCATCGCCGACCTGTTCTGGCGGGACCACAGCACCACCGGCTGGGTCAAGGCCGTGTGGGTGTTCTTCCTGGTGCTGTTCCCCTATCTGGCCGCGCTGGTGTACCTGATCGTGCGCGGTGAGGACATGACGATGCGGGCGCGGGAAGCCGCGACGCTGGTCAAGCGGGGCAGCCACGCCTATTTCCGCGAGGTCACCGGCCGATCGCCGGCCCAGGAGATCGCCCACGGCAAGGAACTGCTCGACGACGGCACGATCACCCCGGACGAGTTCGACACCTTGAAAGGCAAGGCGCTGGACTGAAGGCCGTCAGAACAGGGCGAGCTGCGCGTCCAGCGCGGAGGCGTCGGTGAACTGCTCCATGTTCGTGCCGCCGACGACGGCACCGACGCAGTCCATGAAGTGGGCATCGGTCACCATCGGCACCCCCAGTTGCCGGGCCAGATAGCCTTTGCCCTGCTCGGGAGACGTGACGTTGCAGACGACCAAGGAAGTTTCCCGGTCCACAGTGTCGCTGTAGGCGAGCCCGGCCTGCAGGATCCTCTCGACGAGCTCCTCGTGGGTGCGCCCGACCTCGGCGGCCAGCGCCACCCGCATGCCCTGCACCAGCGGCCTGCCCCGCACGAACTGCCCCGGGTTGAGATAGGGGCACGACATCCGCGAGGCGAGCACCTTGAGCGGCCTCAGCTCGTCGTGGGTGACGCGGCCGTTGGGCCACCGCCGCCGGGTGACCGGACGCACCGGCAGCCACACGTCGCGTTCGCGGGCCCGCCGCAGTGCCGACGCCAGCACGCCGGTCAGCACCATGGCGTCGTCGAACGCGTCGTGCGGGCGCTGTTGGGTCACTCCCCAGTGCGCGGCCAGCGTCTCCAGTCGCAGGTTGCCGATCCCGAGGTCCAGCCGGCGGGCCAGCTCGAGGGTGCACATGACGGTCTCGACGGGAAGTTCGGTTCCGGCGAGCTCGGCCTCGGCGGCCAGGAACGCGTAGTCGAACGCGACGTTGTGCGCCACCAGCGTGCGGCCGCGCAGCACCTCGAACAGGCCGCCGGCGATGTCGGCGAACTGCGGCTGATCCTCGAGCATCGCGGCCGTCAGGCCGTGCACGTGGGTGGGGCCCGGGTCCACCCCTGGGTTGAGCAGGCTCACCGCCGACTGCTCCACCCGCCCGTCGGCGTCGAGGCCGAGCGCGGCGAGGCTGATGATGCGCGCCTGGCCCGGACGAAACCCCGAGGTCTCAACGTCGACCACCGCCCAGCCGCTGTCCGGCTCGTTGGCCGGCCGCCCCCAACCCACCCGGTTCATGCACGCCAGGATGGCACGTCGCGCCGACATCGTCCGGTCACTCACCGCCGTGTCGCCGTGAAACCGCTTTTTCACCGCCCTTTAAACTCCCGAGGTGATCACCGCCCGCGCTCGCCTGGCCCTGGCCGCGGGAGCCGGCGCACGCTGGGCGTCGCGGGTGACCGGCCGCGGGGCGGGGGCGATGATCGGCGGCCTGGTCGCGATGACGCTGGACCGTTCGGTGCTGCGCCAGCTGGGCGCGGGCCGGCGCACGGTCGTCGTCACCGGGACGAACGGCAAGTCGACCACGACGCGGATGACGGCGGCGGCGCTGGGCACCGTCGGACCGGTGGCGACCAACGCCGAGGGCGCCAACATGGACGCCGGCCTGGTGGCCGCGCTGGCCGCCGACCGCGACGCCGAACTGGCCGTGCTGGAAGTCGACGAGATGCACGTCCCGCACGTCCTGGATGCGGTGGAGGCCGCCGTCGTCATTCTCCTCAACCTGTCGCGCGACCAGTTGGACCGCGTCGGCGAGATCAACGTCATCGAACGTGCGCTGCGGGCCGGCCTGGCCCGCCACCCCGCGACGGTGGTCGTCGCCAACTGCGACGACGTACTGATGACTTCGGCCGCCTACGACAGCCCCAACGTGGTGTGGGTGGCCGCCGGCGGTGCGTGGGTGAACGACTCGGTCAGCTGCCCGCGCAGCGGCGAGATGATCGTCCGCGAGAAGGGCCACTGGTATTCCACCGGCGCCGACTTCACGCGGCCCAGCCCGCAGTGGTGGTTCGACCCGGAAGAGGGCGGCACCCTCCACGGGCCGGACGGCCTGGCACTGCCGATGCGGCTGGCGCTGCCGGGCGCGGTGAACCGCGGCAACGCCACCCAGGCCGTGGCCGCCGCCGTCACGCTGGGCGCCGATCCCGCGCGGGCGCTGGCGGCGGTGTCGGGCGTCGACGAGGTCGCCGGGCGCTACCGGACCGTGCGTGTCGGCCGCCACGAGGCGCGGCTGCTGCTGGCCAAGAACCCGGCCGGCTGGTCGGAGGCGCTGTCGATGGTGGACAAGCACGCGGCCGGGGTCGTCATCGCGGTCAACGGACAGGTGCCCGACGGGGAGGACCTGTCGTGGCTGTGGGACGTCCGGTTCGAGCACTTCGAGGACACCGCGGTGGTGGCCGCCGGTGAACGCGGCACCGACCTCGCGGTGCGCCTCGGGTACGCCGGCGTCGAGCACACGCTGGTGCACGACACGATGGCTGCCATCGCGTCGTGCCCATCCGGGCGCGTCGAGGTCGTCGCCAACTACACCGCGTTCTTGCAGCTGCAGCGGGCATTGGCGCGCCGTGGCTGATTCGAGTGTGCGGATCGGGCTGGTGCTGCCCGATGTCATGGGCACCTACGGCGACGGCGGCAACGCGGTGGTGCTGCGGCAACGCCTGGTGTTGCGGGGCATCACCGCCGAGATCGTCGAGGTCACGCTGGCCGATCCGGTGCCGGATTCGCTGGATCTGTACACCCTCGGCGGCGCGGAAGACTACGCACAGCGGCTGGCCACCCGGCATCTGCTGCGCCACCCGGGGCTGCAGCGCGCCGCGGAACGGGGCGCGCCGGTGCTGGCGATCTGCGCGGCCGTGCAGGTGCTCGGGCGGTGGTACGAGACGTCGGCCGGTGAGCGGGTCGACGGGGTGGGCCTGCTGGATGCGACCACCTCGCCCCAGTCGGCGCGCACCATCGGTGAGCTGGTGAGCACGCCGCTGCCGGGCGGGTTGACGCAGCCGTTAACCGGCTTCGAGAACCACCGGGGCGGCACCGTGCTGGGTCCCGCGGCGTCGCCGCTGGGCGCGCTGGTCAGGGGCGCCGGCAACCGCCGCGGCGACGGCGTCGACGGCGCGGTGCAGGGCAGTGTCGTCGCGACCTACATGCACGGGCCCTGCCTGGCCCGCAACCCGGAGCTGGCCGACCTGCTGCTGAGCCGGGTGGTGGGCGAGCTGGCACCGCTGGCGCTTCCCGAGGTGGAGTTGCTGCGCCGCGAACGACTGGCGTCGCGCTAGGGTCGCCAGCCTCTGGCGGTCAGGGTGTCGCGCACCCGCTTCACAGTATCGTCGGCCCGGTCCTCGGCGATCACACCCCTGCGTTGAGACCACAACCACGCCGCCGCCATGGCTCGCGATGCTCACACCGGGCACCGACACTTCACCGAGCCTGTAAATCTGCAGCCAAAGCGCGAGTAGGGGCCTGCACAATTACAGGCTCGGCGAACGCGAGCGACCAGGCTCGGCGCACGAACGACGCGTCAGACCATGGAGCGGCGGCCGACGAGCGCGCGGCCCAGGGTGAGCTCGTCAGCGAACTCGAGATCGCCACCCATGGGCAGCCCGGACGCGATCCGGGTGACGGTCAGGCCGGGAATGTCACGCAACATCCGCACCAGGTAGGTGGCCGTCGCTTCCCCCTCGGTGTTGGGGTCGGTCGCGATGATCACCTCGCTGATGTCGACGTCGTCGACGCGTTCACCGATACGGCTCAGCAACTCGCGGATCCGCAGTTGGTCGGGCCCCACCCCGGAGAGCGGATCCAGCGCACCACCCAGGACGTGGTAGCGGCCGCGGAATTCGCGGGTGCGCTCGACGGCCTGGATGTCCTTGGGCTCCTCGACGACGCACACCTGCGAGCCGTCGCGGCGCGGGTCGGCGCAGATTCTGCAGCGCTCGTCGTCGGAGACGTTGCCGCACACCGCGCAGAACGTGACGCCGTCACGGACCCGGGAGAGCACCGCGGTCAGCCGGTCGATGTCGGGCGGTTCCACCGACAACAGGTGAAAGGCGATCCGCTGGGCGCTCTTGGGGCCGATACCCGGCAGCTTGCCCAGCTCGTCGATCAGATCCTGGACGGGTCCCTCGAACATGTCGGTGCGCGGTCTACAGCTCCGGCATCCGGGTCGGCGGGGCCGGAGGCGCGGGCGGGGCACCCGGCGGGGTGCCGCCCATGCCGCCGGCCAGCGCTCCCAGCCGCTCCTGCGCCATCGTGGTGACCTGCCGGGATGCGTCGGCCATGGCGCCGACGATCAAATCCTGCAGGGTCTCGACGTCCGCGGGGTCGACAACCTTGGGGTCGAGCTGCACCCCCACCACCTGCCCGCTGCCTTTGACGACGACCTTGACCAGACCTCCTCCGGCCTGCCCCTGCACCTCGGCATTGGCGAGTTGTTGCTGGGCGTCCAGCAGCTTCTGCTGCATCTGCTGCGCCTGGGCGAGCAGTGCGGACATATCGCCTCCGGGTTGCATGACAATCCCCTCGCATCTCGGTCTCGAGTTGGTCTCGCCTAGAAGTGTCGTGCCATTCGAAACCCCCAGAGTAGACCGCACGAAGTTACCGTGGCGTGGTGGACCTACGAGTGAGCAGGCGTGTCGGGCTCAAAATGGCGGTTGCGGCGCTGGTGGTCGCGGCGGCGACCGTTGTGAGCCCGACCCCGAACGCGACGCCGGTTGCGTGGGGGGCCCCTTCCAACATCACCGGCATGATCGTTTTCATCGATCCCGGCCACAACGGCGCCAACGACGCCTCGATCGGACGCCAGGTGCCGACGGGCCGCGGCGGCACCAAGGACTGCCAGGCCAGTGGGACGACGACCAACACCGGCTATCCCGAGCACACGTTCAACTGGGACACCGCGCTGCGGGTCCGGGCCGAGCTGAACGCGCTGGGGGTACGGACCGCCCTGTCGCGCGGCAACGACAACGCGTTGGGGCCGTGTATCGACGCCCGTGCCAACACCGCCAATTCGTTGCACCCCAACGCGATCCTGAGCATCCACGCCGACGGAGGCCCACCGTCCGGCCGGGGATTTCACGTCAACTACTCGGCCCCGCCACTCAACCCGGTCCAGGCCGGGCCGTCGGTGCAGTATGCGCGGATCATGCGCGACCAGTTACAGGCATCGGGCATCCCGCCCGCCAACTACATCGGCCAGAACGGGCTGTACGGACGCTCGGACCTGGCCGGCCTGAACCTGGCGCAGTACCCGGCGGTCCTCGTCGAGTGCGGCAACATGAAGAACCCCGCGGATTCGGCGCTGATGGAGTCCGCTGAGGGCCGGCAGAAATACGCCGACGCGATGGTGCGCGGCGTCGCGGGCTTCCTCGCCACGCAGGGCCAGGCGCGCTAAGCCTCCAGTTCCTTTTTCAGGTTGGCCAGCACCTCGCCCTGAATCCTCTTCAGCCCCATGGGCGCGAAGGTCTTCTCGAAGAACCCTTTGACGCCGCCGGCGCCGGTCCACGTGGTCTTGACGGTGACGCTGGAGCCGGGACCGGCGGGAGCCACGGTCCAGGTGATGACCATGGACGAGTTCGCGTCCTTCTCGATGACGGTGTGGCCGGCGACGTCGACGTCGACCCGCACCTCGCGTACCCGCGATTTGGTCGCCTGCAGTTTCCACTTGGCGATCGTGCCCGCACCCTGCCCGCCCTGCAGCACCTCGTACTGGCTGTACTGCGGGGGAAGGATTTTCGGACGTAGCCTCTGATAGTCGGCGACCGCGGCAAGGGTGGCCGCGGGCTCGGCATGGACCAAGATCGTGCTGGCTGCGCTTACCTGTCCCACGGCAACGTCCCCTCATGGTCGTGTTCTGCGTGTCCCCGCCCGCACACCGCTGCACGGGCAGTTGCCGAGGACTAGGATAACTGCGGTGCCCATCCATGGATCCGCACTCTCAGCCCACACCGCCGGCGTCGACCGGTTGATGGCCAGTTATCGATCCATCCCGTCCACTTCCGCGGTGCGGCTCGCCAAAACGACCTCAAACCTGTTCCGCGCCCGCACCAAACGGAATGCGCCCGGGCTGGACACCTCCGGGCTGACCGGCGTCCTCGGGGTTGATCCCGAGACCCGCACCGCCGACGTCGCGGGCATGTGCACCTACGAGGACTTGGTCGCTGCCACGTTGCGTTACGGCTTTTCGCCACTGGTGGTCCCGCAATTGAAGACAATCACTCTCGGCGGTGCGGTCAGCGGGCTGGGGATCGAGTCGGCGTCGTTCCGCAACGGGCTGCCCCACGAGTCCGTGCTGGAGATGGATATCCTCACCGGCGGCGGCGAACTGCTCACCACCTCACGCAGCCAGCACCCCGACCTCTTCCGCGCATTTCCCAATTCCTACGGCACCCTTGGCTATGCCACTCGGCTGCGCATCGAACTGGAGCCGGTCTCGCCTTTTGTGGCGCTGCGGCACCTCCGATTCCGCTCGCTGACGGAGCTGGTGGCGACGGCCGAACGCATCGTCGACACCGGCGGGCACGGCGGCGCTCCCGTCGACTACCTCGACGGCGTGGTGTTCGGCCCGCAGGAGAGCTACCTGTGCCTCGGCAGGCGGACCTCGACTCCGGGCCCGGTCAGCGACTACACCGGCAAGGACATCTACTACCGGTCGATCCGGCACGACGCCGCGGGCCCGGACGCCGGCAAGGACGACCGGCTGACCATCCACGACTACTTCTGGCGCTGGGACACCGACTGGTTCTGGTGCTCGCGGGCGTTCGGCGTGCAGGATCCGCGGCTGCGGCGGTGGTGGCCGCGCCGCTACCGCCGCAGCAGCGTCTACTCGAAGCTGGTGGCGGCCGACCGGCGCTTCGCCATCTCGGACCGGATCGACAGGCGTCACGGCCGCCCTGTTCGGGAGCGCGTGGTGCAGGACGTCGAGGTGCCGATCGAACGCGCAGCCGAGTTCCTGGAGTGGTTCCTGCACACGGTGCCGATTACCCCGATCTGGTTGTGCCCGCTGCGATTGCGCGATCACGACGGTTGGCCGCTGTATCCGATGCGCGCGGACCACACCTATGTCAACATCGGGTTCTGGTCCTCGGTGCCGGCCGGGGCCGCTGCAGACGAGGAAAGCCCAGCGGGGGCATCGAACCGGCTGATCGAGGCGAAGGTGAGCGAACTCGACGGGCACAAGTCGCTGTACTCGGACTCCTACTACACCCGCGAAGAGTTCGACGCCCGTTACGGCGGCGAGGCCTACAAGACGGTCAAGAAGACCTACGACCCCGACTCTCGGCTCCTCGACCTCTACGCGAAGGCGGTGCAACAACGATGACAGCAACTCAGGAGATCAAAGAACCCGACGGCACCACCTCGGGCAAACTCAGCATGGCCCAGATTCTGGAGATCTTCGCCGCGACGGGACGGCATCCGCTGAAGTTCACCGCCTACGACGGCAGCACCGCCGGCGACGCCGATGCGGTGCTGGGCCTGGACCTGCGGACACCCCGCGGCGCCACCTACCTGGCCACGGCCCCCGGTGAGCTCGGCCTGGCCCGCGCGTACGTGTCGGGCGACCTGCAATTGTACGGAGTGCACCCCGGCGACCCCTACGAGCTGCTCAAGACGCTGACCGACCGGGTCCAGTTCAAGCGGCCGACGGCGCGGGTGATGGCCAACGTCGTGCGCTCGCTCGGCGTCGAGCACCTGCGGCCGGTGCCGCCTCCGCCGCAGGAGACGCCGCCCCGGTGGCGGCGGGTCGCCGACGGTCTGATGCACAGCAAGACCCGGGACGCCGAGGCCATCCACCACCACTACGACGTCTCCAACACCTTCTACGAGTGGGTGCTCGGTCCGTCGATGACCTACACCTGCGCGGTGTATCCGCACGCCGACGCGACGCTGGAGGAGGCCCAGGAGAACAAGTACCGGCTGATCTTCGACAAGCTGCGGCTGGGACCGGGCGACCGGCTGCTCGACGTCGGTTGCGGGTGGGGCGGCATGGTGCGCTACGCGGCGCGCCGCGGTGTGCGCGCCGTCGGCGCCACCTTGTCGGCCGAGCAGGCGAGGTGGGCGCAGCAGGCCATCGTGGACGCAGGGCTCGACGGGCTGGCCGAGGTGCGCCACGGCGACTACCGCGACGTGAGTGAGACAGGCTTCGACGCCGTCTCCTCGATCGGGCTGACCGAGCACATCGGCGTCCGCAACTACCCGACCTATTTCGGCTTCCTGCGATCCAAGCTGCGCACCGGCGGCCTGCTGCTCAATCACTGCATCACCCGCCGCGACAACGCCTCGACGTCGTTCGCGGGGGGATTCACCGACCGCTACGTCTTCCCGGACGGGGAGCTGACCGGTTCCGGGCGGATCACCACCGAGATCCAGGACGCCGGGTTCGAGGTGCTGCACACGGAGAACTTCCGGCACCACTACGCGATGACCCTGCGGGACTGGTGCCGCAACCTGGTCGGGCGCTGGGACGACGCGGTCGCCGAGGTCGGCCTGCCGACCGCCAAGGTGTGGGGCCTGTACATGGCGGCCTCACGGGTGGCCTTCGAGCAGAACAACCTGCAGCTGCATCACGTGCTGGCGACCAGGCCCTCCGCGTCGGGCGATGACGGCCTGCCGCTGCGGCCCTGGTGGCAGGCCTAGCCGTCATCGATGCGGCGGGCGCCCAACTCGTTCTGCAGCAACTCGAGCGCAACCTCTTCGGGATCGCGGCGCGGCGCAGCCGGCTCGCTGCCGGCATCGGCGAGCATGTGTTCCTCCTCGTCGGCCCGCGGGTCGGGCACCGGGTCAGGCGCGGGCGCTTGCGTCTGGGGGATCACGGCCCCCGGCGACGCCGCCGCGCCGGCCTCGCAGCGCACCCGCCAGTTCACGCCCAGGGCGTCCTTGAGAGCTTCGGCGATGACGTCGGCGTTCCGCTGCTCGGACAGCCGCCTGGCCAGCGGCGCGGATTCGTGGGTCAGCACCAGCGTGTCGCCCTCCACGGCGCGCACCGTTGCGCCCGCCAGCATCACCTCGGTCGTGCGGCTGCGCTGGCGTACCTTGTCGCGCACGGTCGGCCACATGGTCCGCACCGCGGCCGCGTTGGGCTCACCGGCGACCGGAGCCGCCGCTGGAGCGGGAACAGGCTCGGGCTTGGGCTTGGCCTCCGGCGCGGGCTCGGGCTTGGGCTTGGCCTCCGGCGCGGGCTCGGGCTTGGGCTTGGATGTGGACTTGGTCTCCGGCGCGGGCGCCGGAGGGGGCGGGGCATCGGCGGCCGGGATCGACATGTCGAGCCGATTCTCGATGCGCTCGACGCGCTGCAGCAGCGCCGACTCGGCGTCACTGGCCGACGGCAGCAGCAGCCGGGCGCAGACCACTTCGAGCAGCAGCCGCGGCGCCGTCGCGCCCCGCATCTCCCCCAGCCCGGCCTGCACCACCTCGGCGTAGCGAGTCAGCGTCGCCGGCCCGATGCGAACGGCCTGCTCGCGCATCCGGTCCAGCACGTCCTCCGGAGCATCCACCACGCCGCGGCTGACCGCATCCGGAACCGCCTGCATGACGAGCAGGTCGCGGAACCGGTCCAGCAGATCGGTGGCGAACCGGCGCGGGTCGTGGCCCGCGTCGATCACCGACTCCACGGCGCCGAACAACGCAGCGGCGTCGGAAGCGGCCAGGGCGTCGACGGCGTCGTCGATCAGCGCGACATCGGTGGCGCCCAGCAGGCCGAGCGCCCGCTGGTAGGTGACGTGGGAGTTCTCGGCCCCGGCCACCAGCTGGTCCAGCACCGAGAGCGTGTCGCGGGGCGAGCCGCCACCGGCGCGGATCACCAGCGGGTAGACCGCGTCGTCGACGACGACGTCCTCCTGCGAGCAGATCCGCTCGACCAGCGTCCGCATGGTCTTCGGAGGCAGCAGCCGGAACGGGTAGTGGTGGGTGCGCGACCGGATCGTCGGGAGCACTTTCTCCGGTTCTGTGGTGGCGAAGATGAAGATGAGGTGTTCGGGCGGCTCCTCGACGATCTTGAGCAGCGCATTGAACCCCGCGGTGGTCACCATGTGCGCCTCGTCGATGATGAACACCCGGTAGCGCGCCTGCGCCGGCGCGTAGAACGCGCGGTCCCTCAGCTCACGGGTGTCATCCACGCCACCGTGGCTGGCCGCATCGAGCTCGACCACGTCGATGCTGCCGGGCGCGTTGGGCGCCAGCGCCGTGCACGACTCGCACACCCCGCACGGGTTGGCCGTCGGGCCCTGCACACAGTTCAGCGACCGCGCCAGGATGCGCGCCGACGACGTCTTCCCGCACCCGCGCGGCCCGGAGAACAGGTACGCGTGGTTGATCCGGCCGGCTTCCAGGGCGACGGACAGCGGCTCGGTGACATGCTCCTGCCCCACCACCTCGGTGAAGGTTGCCGGCCGGTACTTGCGGTAGAGAGCCACGCTCAGCAGGCTACTTCCGCCCGGTGACGATGCGGACCCGCAGGGTCGGCTGAGGAGGCGGGCAATCGGCGCCGAATCGCTGACCTCGACCCGGCCGGCATCGAGTGTGCATCAGTGGCTTTCGGTGTGAACGTGGGGCGCGGCCTGTCGGCGTGTCGTCGCCCTCAGCTCACACTCGATGAGGAGGAGGCCAGCACGGATTCCGACGCGGAAAGCAGCGCACACGTCGCCAGCCCGTCGACCGCGTCGCGCAGGTCCGGCAGTGAGGGGAAAGTGGGCGCGATCCGGATGTTCTTGTCCTCGGGGTCGTTGCGGTAGGGGAACGACGCCCCGGCCTCGGTCAGCGCGATACCGGCATCCTTGGCCAGCGCGACCGTCCGTTTGGCCGTGCCGGGCAGCACGTCGAGGCTGATGAAGTAGCCGCCCTTGGGGTCGGTCCACGAGGCGATCTTCGAATCACCGAGCCGCTGGTCGAGAATCTCGAGCGCGAGCGCGAACTTCGGCGCCAGGATCTGCTGGTGGCGCAGCATGTGCAGGCGCACCCCGTCGGCGTCGCCGAAGAAGCGCAGGTGCCGCAGCTGGTTGACCTTGTCCGGGCCGATCGATTTCTTGGCCGCGTACTGCAGGTACCAGGCGATGTTGCCCAGCGATCCGCCCAGGAAGCTGACGCCGGCGCCGGCGAAGGTGATCTTCGAGGTGGACGCGAAGACGTACGGCCGGTGGGGGTTGCCGGCCGTGGCGGCCAGCCCGAGCACGTCGATCTGACTGACGAAGTCGTGCGTCAGGGTGTGCACCGCGTAGGCGTTGTCCCAGAACAGCCGGAAGTCGGGCGCCGCCGTGCGCATCTGGACGAGCCGGCGCACCGTCTCCCAGGAGTAGGTGACGCCGGTCGGGTTGGCGAACACCGGCACCGACCACATCCCCTTGATGGCCGGGTCGGCGGCCACCAGCTCTTCGATCAGGTCCACGTCCGGGCCGTCCTCGCACATCGGGACTCCGATCATCTCGACGCCCATCGTCTCGGTGATGGCGAAGTGCCGGTCGTAGCCGGGGACGGGGCAGAGGAACTTGACGGCCGGTTCGTCCTTCCAGGGCCGCTGGGAGTCCACGCCGCCGTACAGCATCGAGAAGGCGACGATGTCGTGCATCAGCTCCAGGCTGGAGTTGTTGCCCGCGATCAGGTTGGGCACCGGAATGCCCAACAGCTCGGCGAAGATGGCCCGCAACCCGGGCAGGCCGTGCAGGCCGCCGTAGTTGCGGGTGTCGGTGCCCTCGGGGTCGCGGTAGTCGGTCCCGGGCAGGCTCAGCAGCCGGTTGGACAGGTCGAGCTGTTCCGGGGCGGGTTTGCCGCGGGTCAGGTCCAACGACAGCTTCTTGATCTGCAGGTCCGCATAATCCCGCTGATGGCGTTCGTGCAGCGCGGTCAGCTCGTCGGGGCTGAGTGAATCGAAGGACACCAATGAGCCTTTCGGGGTCCGGACACTGGGGGACCCCGCGCACCCGACAGAGCCCATTGACCCTTGCTGCCTTCCGGCCCTGGGGGAGTTCACAGGATGGACGCCGCGCGGGGTCCTTCGGCGAGTGTAGTACCCGCGTCGGGGCGCTCCGCACGGCCGCGGACCTGCTGGCTGGACTCAGCAGTTACCATGACCCACGGAGGATTCGCCTAGTGGCCTATGGCGCTCGCCTGGAACGCGGGTTGGGTTAACAGCCCTCGCGGGTTCAAATCCCGCATCCTCCGCCACATGGAGCGCACCTGCTGCAAGGCGCGGACGAACACGACGTGGGTTCTGGTCGAACCCGAACTGGCGTGAACTCATCAGCCTGAGGAGGCGTATGGGCCGGAAGTGGTTCGTGCTGTGGCACGCGTTTTCGGTGATTGCCGCCGGTGTCCTCTACTTCTTCTGCGTGCTGCCTCGCTGGTATGAGCTGATGGGCGAAATGCCGCGGGCGCTGGGGATGGCCGGCCGGATCACGTCGGGTGCGCTGATCGGCTTGTCCGCCCTCCCGGTGGTTTTCGTCTGGCTACGCGCCCGCAAACCCGAGCTGGGCGTCCCATTGCTCGCGCTGCGCATCAGGGTGTGGTCGATCGTGGCCCACGTGCTGGCAGGGGTGCTGATCATCGGAACCGCGATCAGCGAAATCTGGCTGCGCCTGGACACTGCCGGGCAATACCTGTTCGGGATTTACGGCGCGGCCGCCGCGATCGCGGTGCTCGGCATCTTCGCCTTCTACCTGGCGTTTGTGGCCGAGTTGCCGCCGCCTCCGCCGAAACCGATCAAGGCGCGCAAGCCCGGGAAGCGCCGCTTCCGGCGCGCGAAGGGCGAAGAGGAAGAGGCCGAGGCCCAGGAGACCGAAGAGGTCGAAGATGCCGAAGATGCCGAGGCCACGGAGACCGAAGATGTCGACGAGGCCACGGAGGACGCTCAGGAGGACGAACCCGGGAAAACCGGGGAGGTCGAGGCCGCCGAGACGCAGGAGGCACCGACCGTCGAGGCCGAGCAGCCCGACGACACCCCGGGCGGATTGCGCAACCGCCGGCCCACGGGGAAGGGCTCGCACCGGATGCGGCGCAGACGCAGCCGCGGCGGCGTGGCGGTCGACGACGAATAGCGAGCGGACTCAGTCGCGGCGCCGCATGCGCTCGACGTACTCGGAGAGGCGATGCTGCGTCTCGGCCGAACCCCACATCCGGCGCACCTCGTCGTCGACGCCGGCGGACTCGCGGATCCGTGTCATGGCCGGGGCGCGCAGCCAGTCCTTGGTGTGGCGATAGACGTCAGTCGGGATGCCGGCGAGCTCCGCGGCCTCGGCCACCGCCGACTGCATGAGCTCGCCATCGACGACCCGGTGTGCCAGCCCGGCGGCGATCGCCCCGGCCTCGCGGTAGGTGCGTCCGCCGAGCATCACCTCCTCGGCATGGTCACCACACGCGTAGCGCATCACTTCGAGCGCGGCGACCGGGAACGGCACCCCGACGTGCACCTCGGTCACCCCGATCTGGGCCTGTGGGGTGATAAGGCGCCGGTCGCACGCGCAGGCCAGCACGCAGCCGCCCGCGATGGCGGCGCCGTTGACCGCGGCCACCGTCGGCCCCGGGTATGCGAACAGCGCCGCGAACGCGCCCGAGAGGGCGGGAACTAGCCGGTCGGTGTAGTCGGCTCCACCCTCCACCACCCGTTTGAGGTCCACCCCGGCGCTGAAGGCGCGGCCGGCGCCGGTGACGACGAGCGCGCCGGCGTCGTCGGAACGCGCCAAATCGTCGACCGCGAGAGCCAGTTCTTCCAGCAGGTCGACGTCGAGCGTGTTGACGCTTCCTGACGACAGGGTCAGCACCTGCACCGATTCCACGGCATGAATCTCGATCACGACGTCCACTCAAGCACGGCAGGACAGATCCGCCGCGAGCAGTGTGGAGTAGTCAACCGCCGCCGGAACGTCCCGGGCCGCAGGCTTTTCCCGCCGCTACAGGCCGGCGTCGAATGTCCTCTTCGTGCCGTCGCCGCATTCACCATCGCGAGGACGCACGCGGTTCCCTATGCTGAGCGAGTGCCAAACACCTATCGCGTCGTTCAGTGGCACACCGGGAACGTCGGCAAGAGCTCGCTGAAGTCGATCGTGACCAATCCCCTGCTGGAACTGGTCGGCTGCTACGCGTGGTCCCCCGAGAAGGCCGGTCGCGACGCCGGCGAACTGGGGTCGGCATCGAGCCGCTGGGCGTGGCCGCCACCAACGACGTGGACGCGCTGCTCGCGCTGAAACCCGACTGCGTCGCCTACAACCCGATGTGGATCGACGTCGACGAGCTGGTGCTCATCCTGTCCGCGGGCGTCAACGCGGTGACGACGGCGTCGTTCATCACCGGCGGCAACCTCGGCGCCGGCCGCGACCGGATCCTTGCGGCCTGCCGGCAGGGCGGCTCGACGATCTTCGGGTCCGGTGTCAGCCCCGGCTTCGCCGAACTGCTGGCCATCGTGTCGGCCATGGTGTGCAACCGGATCGACAAGGTCACCGTCAACGAGGCCGCCGACACCACGTTCTACGACTCCCCGGAGACCGAGAAGCCGGTCGGCTTCGGCCAGCCGATCGACCACCCGGACCTGCCGGCGATGGCCGCGAAGGGGACGGCCATCTTCGGCGAGGCGGTCCGGCTGGTGGTCGACGCACTCGGCGTCGAACTCGACGAGGTGCGGTGCGTGGCCGAATTCGCCCGGACCACCGCGGACCTGGAGATGGCGTCCTGGACCATCCCCGCGGGATGTGTTGCGGGCGTGTACATCAGCTGGCAGGGGATCGTCGGCGACAATGCCGTGATCGACCTGAACGTGCGGTGGCGCAAGGGCCAGACGCTCGAGCCGGACTGGAAGATCCACCAGGATGGCTGGGTCATCCAGATCGACGGGCAGCCGACGGTGACCACCAAGGTCGGCTTCCTGCCGCCGCCGTACTTCCAGGCCTCGACGATCGAGGAGTTCATGGATCTCGGCCACATCATGACGGCGATGCCCGCCGTCAACGCGATCCCCGCGGTCGTCGCGGCGGCTCCGGGTATCGCCACCTACACCGACCTGCCGCTGACGCTGCCTCGCGGCAATGTGCCCAAGGTCGCGGTGTAGCCGGCGGTCATCGGCCGGCGTCCGGCGGTTCCTCGGGCGCGGGCGGTTCCGCGGGTGCGTTGTCCAGCCACTTCCGCAGCCGGAGCAACTGGTTGGCCACCATGCCGAGGGCGAGCAGCGTCACGCCGACGAGGATCGCCACGACGATTGCGGTGCTCACGAGATCCATGGTGACAGGCCGGGGCGCGCTTCGACATCGCGGCGGGTGCGTGCTCCACGATGAGCGCCCCGGACGAAGAACGCTCGGTCCTGCGCGCGCCGCGGCGGCGTCAAGGACCGCCCGGGCGTGACGGCGCTGACACCACCGGTCGCGCGCCCCGCGGGAGCGCCGTGCGCCGGCCCGGCCGGCAGCGCGTTACCCACAGGCGGTAGCGCTTGCGCCGTCGGCGCGTGGCCGCCCGGTAGTACGGTTGGGCCGGGTCAAAAAGGGGTGGCCATGTTCTTCGGTGTTGGTGTGCGGCAGCGGGTAGCGCAGCGATGCGGCTCCGCCATATAAGCGTCCCCGCGCTGATCGCCGAAGCGGGAGGCGACCCGTGGGCGATCGATCGGAGCTTGCAGGCCGGCAGCCCGGCGCACATCTCGGGTCTCGCGGAGGCGTTCCACGCCGCCGGCCGGTGCACCACCGAGGCGGACACGGCCTTCGCGCAGGCCCGCCGCCGCTTCGACGCGGCCTGGAACCACCGCGACAGAGACCCCCCGATCGACGCGTCGGCCGAGGTCCGGCGAGTGGCCGCGGTGCTGGGCGCGCAATCGCTGCGGCTGCCCGCGATCGGTGTCGACCTGGAGAACCTCGCCGCCGCCCTGGCCGAGGCGCAGCGCACCGCGGCCGGGCAGATCGCCGCCCTCGAGACCCGGCTGGCACAGCTCGACCACCTCCTCGAAGAGGCGATCGAACTCGACCAAGGCCCCGGCCTGGCCCCTTCCGACCGGAGCGACGTCGGGGCTCTGATCACGGCCTGCGAGGACGACGCGGTCGATGACACCCGGGCGGCCCTGGTCCGGCTGCGGTGCCTGCGAGACGACTACGCCGGCCGCCTGTGGCAGTCGCTGAGCACGGTGCGCGCCGACGGCTACGCAGCGTCGCCGCCCGGCACCACGCCCGAAGACGTTCGCGCGTGGTGGGACGCGCTCGGCGCCGACGGCGGGGACTGGTCGAACCCGGCACACCCGGGGACGCCGGGCAACCTCGACGGCGTGCCGGCCGCGGTGCGCGACGCAGCGAACAGGGCGGTGCTGCGCGACGACCTGAGCAGGGTCGAGGGCGTGGCCGGCCGGCACGGCATCTCATCGGAGAGCCTGCGCGACGCGGCGCTGCACGACCGCGAACACGATCTGCTCGCCCGCCCCGGCGAGTACGGGCTTTCGGCCGCCGATGCCACCCGGTACCGCAACGCGGTGAAGACCAACCAGGGCGTCGAGCACGATGAGGGGCCCGACCACGACCATCGGCGACCCGTCCTGCTGTGGGCCTACGACCCGGCGGCATTCGACGGCAAGGGCAGGGCGGTGATCGCGATCGGCGATCCGGACACGGCGCACAACACCGCCGTCATCGTGCCCGGCACCGACAGCAGCGTGCGGGGAGGCTGGCTCTACGACGGGCACAACGACGCCGTCAACCTCTACGACCAGTCGCGCAAAGCCGACCGCACCCGCTCCACCGCGGTGCTTGCGTGGATGGGATACGACACACCCGACCTGGACCCCTCGACGCTACGGGAGGTCGGCACGCCGGGGCTGGCGCGCCGGGGCGCCGCGCTGCTGGCCGCCGACGTCAACAGCCTGGCGGTCACCCATGCCGGGCCGGTCCCGGCCCACGTGACGGTCATCGGCCACTCCTACGGATCGACGACGGTGGCCGACGCGTTCGCGGGCAGCGGCATGCGTGCCGATGACGCCATACTGATCGGTTGTCCCGGAACCGATCTCGCGCACAGCGCCGCCGACTTCCGGCTGAATGACGGCCGGCTCTATGTCGGTGCGGCCTCGACCGACGCGGTCAGCTGGATCGGTGAATCGGGCAGCGTCGTGCCCAACGCGCTCAACGTCGCCCTCGGCGGGCCGCTCGGGCCGTCGGCCGGCCTGGGCGCCGACCCCGCGCACGACGGCTTCGGCGCGGTGCGCTTCCGGGCCGAGGTCGCGGGCACCCACAGCACCGTGCCCTGGTTCGACGCCCATTCGCACTATTACGACGTGGGCAGCGAGGCGCTGCACAACATGACCGAGATCAGCACCGGCCACGGCGATGCCCTGGGCCGCGAGGGAATGCTGGCCCCGGCCCGCGACGAACAGCGGATATCGATTCCCCGCCGGGTGCACACCCCCTTCGGGCCGATCCCGTTGCCGCATCTGGAGATCCCCCTACCCCTTACCGGCGACCCGGAATGGGGCAGGGCTTCCGGCTCGGTCACCGACGGCCATGGCTTCAACTAGGCCGCGGGCCCGGCTCGCGGCGCTTGCCGCGGTGGCCGTCGCGTTGGGAGGGTGTGCGTCGATGTCCCCATTCCGGCACGAACCCGACCATCCGCGCTCCGACCAGCAGACCATCGCCCAGGTTGTCGACGCGGCCAAGCAGATCGCGAACGTTGCCGGGCTGGGTGACCCGTCCGGGGGTTTCAGCTGGGAGTCCTGCAACGACCAGGGCGAGCCGCCGTACCGGGGCCGGGTCGACATGACGTTCGCGGTGCCGCCCGGCGTCGACCCCGACGCCTACTTCGACCGGGTCGCCGCGACCATGGTGGTCCACGGCTGGGCACCCGGCGCCCCGGCAGGCGCGCACTCCGCGGGCACGACGATCCACCGGGGCGGCGTCACGGCCGGCATCGGCGTGAGCCCCTTCGACGGTGCCGACGGGGCCGTCCAGCTCTTCGGCGAGTGCCACACCATGACCGACCACCGCGCCGACAGCAACGGTTTCAGCATCACAGACCAACTGCGCCGAGGATAACGGTCACCGCGACGACCGCGTCACCGAAGTTGAACACCCGCACCTGGTTGGCCGGGTCGGCGTCGAGCAAGCGGCGCGCCCAGCGGATGCCGTTGTCGGTGCGTTCGGTGCCATAAGGCGGATCGCGCAGGACGAACAGATATTTCACGGATGCTCCTGGCATGAGACGGGCCGGGTGCCCGGCGTGTCGAGGAAGAGCAAAACTTCTTGTCTTCTAACGAGTTCCGAAAAACAACGGATGCCGTAATCCAACGAATAGTGGAGAGCGATTCCATCCAGAACAGCGGACCTGCTACCTGCGACCTGCCAGAAATGCGGCACCATTCAGCGTCGCCGAGCAGCATTTGCCGCCGCTACCCGAGAGAGGTCGTCCGCGCGGCTCTTGGACAACTGTCGCCCCCTTGGGGCACACTGCCAGACACAGCCAGAAAGGAAACTCTCCGATGGCTTTTCGGGTAAGCACCTGCGCCGCAGTCATCGGCTGCGCGCTGACCGCTGCCATGGTGGCGGTCAGCCCGCCCGCCCACGCGGGCCCGATCCAGTGGTGCGATCCGTCCTCACCGCTGTTCGACCCGACGATCTGCTACAACGAGTCGCCCGGCGGCGGCTACAGCTGCGACCCGTTCGGGCCTGCATACGACCCGAACTACTGCGCCGCGCAAAGCCGACCAAGCGGCTACTGGCGCGGCTGAGGCGTCGACGGTTGCCGACACCTGAAAGCACACTGCAAAGACGACGCTGATAGCGGGTCGGCGATCCGCGGTCGGGCCTGCGATAGCCGGCACGGACCTCATCGCAGGCCCGACCGATCCCCGGATTCGCAACCGTCGACCGCACGTCGGATGGCGCTGAAGTTCGCGCAGCTAGCCCTCCGCTTGGACTGCACCCCACTGTTCGGCGGTGTAGTTGCACTGAAGTGCTCGTCGAGGCTGAATGACGTGTTCTTACCCACGACGACGACGACAGTACCAATTGTTGGTAACCGGCCGCGAGGCCGACGACAGCCCGGCCTGAAAGAGCGGGCTGAGCTAAGTGGTCTTGCCCGTTGGTTCGTCGGGCCCGTTCGCTGAGGTGCCGAAACTGCGGTGGCAGCGACGTCGAGTCGAAGACGATAGCGCTGAGCGCAGGCTCGACGCCACCAGCGGCGCCCCCAGGCAGTAGTGCGCGCCGCGCCCAAACCCCAAGCGGCGCAACACTCGTCTCTCCGGATCAAATATGTCGGGGCGGTCGAACTCGGTGGGATCGCGGTGGGATCGCGGTGGGCGACCACCACCACCAATAGCATCAGCACGTCGCCCGCGGGAACCGCGATTCCATCGACGACCATGTCGGACAAGGCAATTCGACCGATCATCTGTACCCGCGGGTCGTGGCGCGGAGTCTCCTCGATCACCGCGGCGGCGCCAATTTGCGGCGTCGGCGGCCATCGGCGGCGCCGCCCATTGGCGCGGGTCGCGCAGCATCGCCAGGATCGCGTTGCCGATCAGGTTCACCGTCGTCTCGTGACCGGCGACCAGCAGGAGCACACAGGAACGCCGCCACCCGATCAGGTCGCGCAGGTAACCGCGCCCTGGGACTCGGACCCGCTCGTCATCTCCGCGCGCTCAGCGCCGCAGGAACTCCACGATGTGGCGGGCGAGCTCCTCGCCGGCGTCCTCCTGCAGGAAGTGCCCGGCGCCGCGGATGACGGGGTGCTCGATGCCCTGCGCGCCGCGCATCCCGCGCCGGAACACCTCGCCCATCGGCCCGGTGATCGGGTCGGCGTCGCTGAACGCGACGAGCATCGGCGTCGGGCTCACCGCCAGCTTCGACCACGCCGCCGTGTTGGCTGCCGCCGCGGGATCGTCCGGTGTGGTCGGCACCAGGCCCGGCATGGCCCGCGGCCCGGCGCAGTACTCGTCGCCGGGAAAGGGCGCGTCGTAACCAGCGAGCACCTCCTCGCTCAGCTGCTGCTGGGAGGCGCCCTGCACGAAACGGCTGATGATCAGGTTCGGCATCGTCTGTATTGCCTCGCGGAACTGCCACCAGATCTTGGCCATGGGGTGCTCTCCGTTGGGTAGCCCCGTGTTGGCGACGACCAGCCGGGCGAACCGCTCGGGGTGCTCGGCGGCCAGCCGCAGCCCGATCAGCCCGCCCCAGTCCTGACAGACCAGGGTCACGTTGCGCAGGTCGAGAACGTCGAAGGCCAGCGCGCGCATCCATTCGACGTGTCGCGCGTAGGTGTGATCCTCGCGGCGGGTCGGCTTGTCCGACCGTCCGAATCCGACCAGGTCGGGGCAGACGACGCGATGCCCGGCCTCGACCAGGATCGGGATCATCTTGCGGTACAGATACGACCACGTCGGTTCGCCGTGCAGCATCAGAATCGGGTCGGCCTCCTGCGGGCCGTCTTCCACCCAGGCGACCCGCAAGCTGCCGCCCTCACTGTCCGAAACCTCGCCATAGCTTGGGGCGTAAGGAAAGTCGGGTACGTCGTCGAACCGGTCGTCGGGTGTCCGCAGTGTCTCCATAGCTGCGAACATACCGGCGCGGCTCACGTCCCTTCGCGCAGCCCGACCAACTCCGGCAGGGCGAGCAATCGATCCAGAAAGACCCGCTGCCCCTCGATCAGCTTGTCGCGAGCCCGCGCTGGCGGGAACCAGCCGACCCGGTCAACCTCGGGGACTCGCAGCAGCGTGCCCGACCCCTTCGGCCACTCCAGCTCGAAGGTGTTGCTGCGCGCGGCGGTGACGTCGAGGTCACCGTGGACGGCGAAAACGCTCACCACCTTGCCGCCGGGTTGCCGCGCCCGGCCGAGGTCGACGCGGGTTCCGGTCGGCATCGAGAGCCCGATTTCCTCGGCGAACTCCCGCCGTGCCGCCGTCCAGGGGTCCTCCCCGTCGAGGTACTCCCCCTTGGGCACCGACCAGACACCTTCGTCCTTGCGCGCCCAGAACGGACCGCCGGGATGGGCGAGGAGAACTTCGACGATGCCGTCGCGTACGCGGTACAGCAACACCCCCGCACTGAGCTTCGGCACGATCCTCAGGCGCCGACCGCGCGTTCCAGGTCTTTGAGCGACGACTCCAGGTGCGCGAGCAGGCGCTGCAGGTGCGGCACGCTGCGTCGGCAGCCCACCAGACCGAAGTCGATCATGTCGGCGTTGTTCACCACGGTGATGTTGAGCGCCTGCCCGTCCAGCACGATGGACATCGGGTAGTTGCCGTCGAGCCGGGCACCCCCGTAATACATCGGCCGGTTCGGCCCGGGCACGTTCGAGATGACGATGTTGAACGGCGGCCGTGTCGAGGACACCCACCCCGGGACCACGGACATGCCCAGCGCCGCCATGTTCGCCGCCGACAACGCCAGCGCCTGCAGGCGCGGCAACTGCGAGAACACCTTCTTGTTGTTGCGCATCGATTCGCTGACGGTGCGCAGCCGCCGGGCCGGGTCGTCGGTGTCGGTGGCGAGGTTGCACAAGATGGCCCCGACCAGGTTGCCACCCGCGTCCGCCTCGTCCGCGCGGCGCAGGCTCACCGGCACCATCGCCAGCAGCGGCACGTCCGGCAGCGCGTTCCGCTCGAGCAGGTAGTAGCGCAACGCGCCCGAGCACATCGCCAGCACGACGTCGTTGACGGTCGTCCCCGCGGCATTCTTGACGGCTTTGATCCGGTCCAGCTCCCAGGACTGCGCGGCGCACCGGCGGGCACCGCCGATCTTGACGTTCAGCATGGTGCGCGGCGCCCCGAACGGCAACGTCAGCTGCTGCTCGAGCATCGCCGCACGGGCCAAGGAGAACGTCGAAGAAACAAGGCCCGCAACGGATCCCGCGGTATGCACCAGGGAGCGCAGCGAGGATCCGGGGCCGGATTCGCGCCGGCTCTTCGGCAGGCTCCACGGTGCCCGGATCTCCCGGTCGTCGGGATCGTCGGACAACGTGCGTTGCATCAACTTTAGCGACGAGACACCGTCGATCAGCGCATGGTGCATCTTGGTGTAGATGGCGAATCGGCCGTCTTTGAGGCCCTCCACGACGTGCATCTCCCACAGCGGGCGGTGCCGGTCGAGCAGGCTGCTGTGCCAGCGCGAGGTCAGCTCGAGCAGCTCACGGACCCGCCCGGGCGACGGCAACGCCGAGCGGCGCACGTGGTAGTCGAGGTCGAGGTCCCTGTCGTCGGCCCAGCCCAGATTCCCGATCCCGCCCCAGAGCGTCGCCGGACGCTTGCGAAACGTAATCTGAACCTCGCGAAGGCCGACCAGACGGTCGTAGAACTCCCGCACGTAACCGGGGCCGACGTCCGCCGGCGGCTCGTACAGTTGCAGGCCACCGACGTGCATGGGGTGCTCACGCGATTCGCCCAGCAGGAAGACCGCATCGGTGGGCATCATCAATTCCATCGATCCATTAGAACCCCATCGCCGCCGTTTGCATGCGAGAAGTCCCCGACTTCGCCGCGAACCTAGCCGACTCGAGCGCCACCTTCGCCGTGGTCGAACGCCGCGGCGCCGGGAGCAGGTCGGCGTTCACCCGAAAGGGTGCGCCGCAGCAGTTTGTCGATCGCCACCACGGCGCTGACTGCGGCCCAGATGACGAGAATGCGCAGCCACGCAGCGGCGGAAATGGGCGCGGTGGCGAAAACGCGGTTCATGGCGGGCAGATACGTGATGGCCAGTTGGCCGATCACCTGCACGGCCACCGGAAACGTTGCGGGTCAGAGCCTTAGGTCACCGGAGCGGTGGCGGGGCGGATCGTCGTTGACAGTCACGGTCAGCTGCTCCTACTGTGCCAGTTCAGGCCCGGGCCCGCAAAGGCCGTGCAGACGTTTCGCAGGCGTTCGATTCGGGAGGGCGGCAGATGGGTGACCCCACCAGGCTTCGCGTGATCCAGTGGGCCACAGGAGGCGTCGGGAAGGCCGCCATCGCGTGTGTGCTCAACCACCCGCAGCTCGACTTGGCCGGCTGCTGGGTGCACAGCGCGGACAAGAATGGTCGCGACGTCGGCGACATCGTGGGCACCGGACCGCTCGGCGTCACCGCCACCACCAGCGTCGAGGACGTGCTGGCCACCGAGGCGGACTGCGTGATGTACAGCCCGTTGATCCCCAACGACGACGAGGTCATCGCGATCCTGCGGTCCGGCAAGAACGTCGTCACCCCGGTCGGCTGGGTGTATCCCGACGCCGCCAATGCCCGCGTCAAAGTCATCGCCGACGCCGCGCTGGAGGCCGGGGTGACCCTGCACGGGTCCGGTATCCATCCCGGCGGCATCACGGAGCGCTTCCCGTTGATGGTGTCCTCGCTGTCGTCGGCGGTGACCCACGTGCGCGCCGAGGAATTCTCCGACATCCGCACCTACAACGCGCCCGACGTGGTACGCCACATCATGGGATTCGGCGGCACACCCGAGGAGGCGATGGGCGGGCCGATGGCCGGGCTGCTCGAAGCGGGCTTCAAGATGTCGGTGCGAATGGTGTCCGACCACATGGGTTTTCGCATCGACCCGGAGATCAGGACCATCCAGGAGATCGCCGTGGCGACCGCCGACATCGACTACGGCCCCTTCCCGATCACCCCGGGATCAGTCGCCGCGCGCCGCTTCCGCTGGGAGGCGCTGGTCGATGGGGAACCGGTCATCACGGCGGCGGTCAACTGGCTGATGGGTGAGGACGATCTGGAGCCGGACTGGAATTTCGGCGGGCACGGCGAACGCTTCGAGGTCGAGATCACCGGCGACCCCACGGTGAGCCTGACGTTCAAGGGGCTACAGCCGGAGACCATCGCCGACGGGTTGCAGAAGAATCCGGGGGTCGTGGCGACCGCGAACCACTGCGTCAACGCCATCCCCGACGTCTGTGCCGCCGGGCCCGGCATCAAGACGTACCTGGACCTGCCGCTGCTCGCCGGGCGCCCGGCCCCGCATCTGGCGCGGTGAAACGGTGCGGCTCGACGCGCGACTGAGGTGCGGACCCGAGCGATGACCTACTGCCACCCCGCCTCGATCTCCCACCCCGCCTCGATGCGCGGCCACGTCGCGATCGTCACCGGCGCCGCCCAGGGCGTGGGACAGGCATTCGTGGACATCACTACCCGAGACCACGCCCGCGGTGCCCCCTCGCATGCCATTCGCGCGCCGTCACACGCCGCGCGCGGTCGCCGCCGAGCCGGCCGGGAATGAGTATTTTCGTAGGGTGGTGACAGGACCAGCACCGGCACGAGCCCCGGCCGACATTCCGGCCCAGTATCTGCTGTCTTCCGCTGCGCCGGGCCCGCGAACCCTGATCGACATCATCCATGCGACCGCCGCGCGCTTCCCGGATGCGCCCGCGATCGACGACGGCACCGTGCAGCTCACCTACGGCGAGCTGATCGACGACATGCAGGCCAGCGTCGGTTGGCTGGCCGCGCGGGGTGTCGGCCGGGGCGACCGCATCGGCATCCGCATGCCCTCGGGCAGCTACGCGCTGTACGTGGCGATTCTGGCGACCCTGGCCACCGGCGCGGCCTACGTGCCGGTCGACGCCGACGACCCCGACGAGCGGGCCGAGCTGGTGTTCGGCGCGGCCGACGTGGTCGCGGTGATCACGGAAACCGGGTTGGTCAGGGGCCCCGGCTCGTCGCGGGGCTGGCGCGCGACGGCGCCCATGACCCGCGACGACGCGTGGATCATCTTCACCTCCGGATCGACCGGCGCGCCGAAGGGCGTCGCCGTCACGCACCGCAGCGCCGCCGCGTTCGTCGACGCCGAGGCGCAGACGTTCCTGCAGGACCGCCCGATCGGGCCCGGTGACCGGGTACTGGGCGGGTTGTCGGTGGCCTTCGACGCGTCCTGCGAGGAGATGTGGCTGGCCTGGCGGCACGGCGCCTGCCTGGTCCCCGCGCCGCGGTCGCTGGTGCGCAGCGGGACGGACCTGGGTCCGTGGCTGGTCACCCGCGACGTGACCGTGGTGTCGACGGTGCCCACGCTGGCCGCACTGTGGCCCGCCGAGGCCCTGGAGGCCGTGCGGCTGCTGATCTTCGGCGGCGAGGCCTGCCCCGCGGAGCTGGTCGAGCGCCTCGCGGTCGACGGGCGGGAGGTGTGGAACACCTACGGCCCGACCGAGGCGACGGTGGTCGCCTGCGCGACCAGGCTCGACGGGGGCGGCCCGATCAGCATCGGGCTGCCGCTGCCAGGCGCCGACCTGGCCGTCGTCGACACCGACGGCCGCCCGGTCGGCTACGGCGAGGTCGGTGAGCTGGTGATCGGCGGGGTGGGCCTGGCCCGTTACCTGGACGAGGACAAGAACGCCGAGAAGTACGCCCCGCTGCCGACATTGGGCTGGACGCGCGCCTACCGCAGCGGTGACCTGGTGCGGCTGGAACCCGACGGGCTCTATTTCTGCGGGCGGGCCGACGACCAGGTCAAAGTCGGGGGGCGCCGCATCGAGCTGGGCGAGGTCGACGCCGCGCTGGTCGGCCTGCCGGGGGTCAGCGGCGCGGCGGCGGCAGTCCGCCAGACCGCCGCGGGAACTCCGGTACTGGTCGGCTACCTGGTCAGTGCCGATCCGACGTTCGATCTGCACGCGGCACGCCAGCGGCTCGCCCGGCAGCTGCCCGCCGCACTGGTGCCCCGGCTGGTGCGGATCGGGGAGCTGCCCACCCGGACGTCGGGCAAGGTCGACCGCGACGCGCTGCCCTGGCCGCCGCCCGGCGGGGACCCGGACGCGAGCGCCGAGCTGGGTGGCACGACGGGCTGGCTGGCCGGCCTGTGGCGCGACCTGCTCGGCCCGACGGTCGACGGGCCGGAGGCGGACTTCTTGGCGCTCGGCGGCGGCTCGCTGGCCGCCGCGCAGCTCGTCGCCGCGCTGCGGCGCCGGTTTCCGCAGGTCACCGTCGCCGACCTGTACGACCATCCCCGCCTGGGCTCACTGGCCGGGTTCCTCGACGAGCTGGAGCCATCACCGCAGGCCGCCGAGCGGGTAGTGCGCCCGACGCCGCGACTGACCCAGGCCGCGCAGACCGCGCTGTCGGTGCCGTTGGCGACGCTGGCGGCGCTGCCGTGGGTGACGTGGCTCGCGGTGGGCAACGGCGTCGCCCGCGCGCTGCACGTGGTGCCGTGGACCGTCGCGGTCAACTGGTGGCTCGTCGCGTTGGCGTTCCTCGGGTTCGTCACGCCGATCGGCCGGATGGGTATCGCGGTGTCGTGCGCGCGCATGCTGCTGTCGGGGGTGCGGCCGGGCACCTACCGCCGCGGCGGGTCGGTGCACCTGCGCGTATGGCTGGCCGAGCGGGTGGCCGAGGTCTGCGGGGCGCACAATCTGGCCGGCGCGCCGTGGCTGGTGTACTACGCCCGCGCGCTCGGCGCCAACATCGGCAAAGGGGTGGACCTGCACTCGATCCCCCCGGTCACAGGGTTGCTGACACTCGGGCACCGCAGTGCGGTGGAACCCGAGGTGGACTTGTGCGGGCACTGGATCGACGGCGACGAGTTCCATCTCGGCGAGATCACGATCGGCGACGACGCGACTGTCGGCGCCCGGACCACGCTGCTGCCCGGCTCGGTCGTCGGCAAGAACGCCGACGTCGCACCCGGCTCGGCAGTGATCGACAAGATCAAGAACGGGCAGTACTGGAAGGGCTCGCCCGCGGTGAAGTCGGGCAGGGTCAAGCACCCGTGGCCCGACGAACGGCCGCCGCGCCGCACCCGGTGGGTCGCGGTATACGGGCTGACGTCACTGCTGCTCGGCGCCCTGCCGCTGATCGCCGCGGCGGGAGGCGTGGCCGTGATCGCCGCGGCGGTGCGCCACACCCGGCGACTCTCGGAGGCGGTGCTGCCGGCGCTGTCGTGGACCCCGGCCGCGGCGCTGGCCGCCGTCACGGTGTACGCGCTGCTGACAGTGGCGGCGGTACGGGCGCTGTCACTGGGACTGACCGAGGGCTACCACCCGGTGCGCAGCCGGGTCGGCTGGCAACTGTGGGCGACCGAGCGGCTCATGGACGGCGCGCGCAACCATCTCTTCCCCGTGTACGCGAGCATGCTGACACCGGCGTGGCTGCGGTTACTGGGCGCCAGGGTCGGTCGCGGCACCGAGATCTCCACGGTGTTGCCGATCCCGAAGTTCACTGTGATCGAGGACGGCGCGTTTCTGGCCGACGACACCATGGTCGCCTCCTACGAGCTCGGCGGCGGCTGGATCCACGCAGCCACGACCACCGTGGGCCGGCGCGCGTTCCTGGGCAACTCCGGCATCACCCAGCCGGGCCGGCGGGTGCCCGACGACGGACTGGTCGCAGTGCTCTCGGCCACGCCGCCCAAGGCCAAGCGCGGCTCGTCGTGGCTGGGCAGCCCCCCGATGCGGTTGCGTCGGCACCCCACCGAGGCCGACGCGGCGACCACCTACGACCCACCGGCGAGGCTCAAGGTCAAGCGGGCCGTGGTGGAGGCGTGCCGGCTGCTGCCCGTGGTGGTGACAGTCGGGATCGGGCTGGCGGTGCTGGGCGGGTTGCAGGCGCTGGCGCGCATCTTCGGCATCTGGGCGGCGGCGTTGTGCGGCGGACTGGTACTGCTGACCGCCGGCGCCGTCGCCGGGACCGTCACGGTGGCCGCCAAATGGCTTGTGGTGGGAAGGATCCGGGCCAGCGAGTACCCGCTGTGGTCGTCGTTCGTCTGGCGCAACGAGGTGTGCGACACCTTCGTGGAGACCGTCGCGGCCCCATGGTTCGCGCGCGCGACCGGCGGCACCCCGCTGCTGAACCTGTGGCTGCGCGCGCTCGGCGCCCGCGTCGGGCGGGGCACCTGGTGCGAAACCTATTGGCTCCCGGAAGCGGATCTCGTCACGCTGGGCTCCGGCTGCACGGTCAACCGGGGCTGCGTGGTGCAAACGCACCTGTTCCACGACCGGATCATGCGCATGGACAGCGTCGTCCTCGAGCCGGGCGCCACCCTCGGGCCGCATTGCGTGGCGCTGCCGGCTGCCCGGCTCGGAGCCGGCGCGACAGTCGGCCCCGCGTCGCTGGTGGTGCGCGGCGACAAGGTGCCGGGATCCACACGCTGGCAAGGCAATCCGATCAAACCGTGGGGTCCGGGCCGCAAGAAGGACCGGTCCAGGAATTCCGCGAAGCGGGGCGCCGCGGCGTGACAGTTCCGGCTAAGAAGGCCGCGCCGGCAATCGACGACTACCTGCCGAGAAGCGGCAACCCCGGCTACCGGGTGTCTCGCTACGAGCTCGACCTCGAGTACCGGATCGCGATCAACCGGCTGTCCGGCACCGCGACGATCACCGCGGTGACTCTCGTCGAGTTGCAGCAGTTCACCCTGGACCTGTCCGCCTCGCTGACGGTGTCCAAGGTGTCGGTGAACGGCAAACGGGTGCCCCAGTTCTCCTGCCGCGGAGGCAAGTTGCGCATCCGACTGGCGTGCAAAATCCCGGCCGGGGCGGCGATGGCGATCGTGGTTCGCTACGGCGGTGCCCCCAAACCGATCCGGTCGTTGTGGGGCGACGTCGGTTTCGAGGAACTCACCGACGGGGTGCTGGTCGCCGGGCAGCCCAACGGCGCCCCGTCGTGGTTCCCCTGCAACGACCACCCCGGCGACAAGGCCGCCTTCCGCATCCAAGTCAGCACCGAAAGCCGCTACCGGGTGGTCGCCAACGGAAACCTGGTGGCGCGCCGTACCCGGGCGTCGCAGACGGTGTGGACCTACGAACAACGCGAGCCGACGTCGACCTACCTGATCACGTTGCAGATCGGCGTCTACGACACGGTGCGGCTGACCCGGACACCGGTACCCATACAGGCCGCGCTGCCCGCGCGGTTGCGCAGCGCGTTCGAACACGACTTCGCGCGTCAGCCCGAGATGATGCAGCTGTTCGTCGAGTTGTTCGGGCCCTACCCGCTGGCCGGCGGGTACACGATCGTGGTCACCGACGACGCCCTGGACATCCCCCTGGAAGCCCAGGGCATGTCGATCTTCGGCGCCAACCACTGCGACGGCTCGCGGGCCGCCGAGCGGTTGATCGCCCACGAACTGGCGCACCAGTGGTTCGGCAACTCGGTGACCGCGCGGCGCTGGCGTGACATCTGGCTGCACGAGGGATTCGCCTGCTACGCCGAATGGTTGTGGTCGGAGCACAGCGGCGGGCCCGGCGCCGACGAACTGGCCCGCCTGCATCACGAAAAGCTGCGCGCGCAACCGCAGGACCTGGTGTTGGCCGACCCCGGGCCGCAGCACATGTTCGACGACCGCGTGTACAAGCGCGGGGCATTGGCCCTGCACGCGCTGCGCGGCCGGCTCGGTGAGGCGAACTTCTTCGCCCTGCTCCGGGATTGGGCGACCCGCTACCGGCACGGCACCGTCGTCACCGACGACTTCACCGGCCTGGCCGCGGGTTACTGCGACCAGTTGCGACCGCTGTGGGAAGCGTGGCTGTATTCGACGGCGGTTCCGTGACCGCGCGGCGTGTTACCCGCCTCCGCCACCGCCGGCCGCCCCGCCGCCGCCGGGCGCTCCGCCACCCCCGCCATAGTCGACGAACGGGGGGCCTTCGCGGCCCGGAGCGGGAGGAGGCGGCGGCGAGGGCGGGGGCGGCGGCGCCGGACTCGAGTAGGCGGGCGCGAGCGGGGCGGCGGTCAGGCCGCTGGAAGGCATGCCCACGCTGATGCCGTAGCCGAGCATCACGGCGAGCACCGCAGCGCCGCCCAGTGTTCCCATCGCCTTGCCTGATTCAATTTTCATCGGGTTTCTTAATTCTTTTATTTTTTCGGCCCTGCCGTGTCAACGCTGTACCCCGGGTTCTGGTCGTCCAATCACGGCAATGCTCGCCGTTGAGGCGAGCGCGGGAGAACCTTGTCCGTCAACACCTGGACCGATCGCCGCGCCTCGTCGGCCGGCATGCCGCCGACCAGCGGTTACAGGCTGGCCAGGTCGTCGGGAACGTCGACCTTGTGTTCGATCAGCGTCTCGAGCGGCACCACCTCGAGCGTGCGCTCATGGGTGGATGCCAGCACCACGGGGGCGGCATGACCGTCGTCGTGAGCCCGCAGCCAGTTCACGGCGGTGACGCACCAGCGGTCGCCGGGCAACAGGCCGGGGAAGCGATATTCGGGAATCGGCGTCACCAGGTCGTTACCGATGGAGCGCTGGTGCTCGAGGAACTCGGTGGTCATCACCGCGCAGATCGTGTGCCGGCCCCGGTCCTCGGGCCCGGTCGCGCAACACCCGTCGCGGTAGAAACCGGTGAGCGGGTCGGTGCCGCAGGGTTCGAGCGCGCCGCCCAGTACGTTACGATCAGGCACGCCCTCAGTATCGCGCCCCGGGGTGTGAACTTCGAACTCACGTTTCGCCGCCGTGTCCTAGCCGCCTGACGATAGGTTGTCCCTGTGATACTCACCGGAGCCTTTCTCGCTGAGGGCGCCAGGACGGTGGACAACAAGCTCGACGTGTCGGGCGGCGTGCTCTCGAAATTTTCGCTCGGGGCTGACCGCGTGGCCCGGTTCGTGCTCGTGGTGCTGACGCGGGGCAACGGCGAGGATTCCGATCGCCGGGTGGGCGTGAAGATCGTGCCGCCGACACTCGACGATCCGCTGCACCTTTCCTTCGAGGCCCCCGAAGCCGCCGTCGGCGAATACCCGGGATTCGCTTTCTTCGACGTCGAGGCCACCCTGCCGTTCGACGGTCGGTGGGTCGTGGAGGTGACCGGCGGAGGCGAGACCCTCTCGCTACCGCTGTCGGTGAGTAGCTGATAGGTCATAAGTGTGGCCTTCCCCTCGATCGCGGCTGATCTGGCCGGCGCGTGGGAGGTGTCAACGTGGAGCACGCGCAGCGCAG
>NZ_JBMIOP010000150.1:0-10583 GCF_049197365.1 Mycobacterium sp. THU-M104 | reverse complement strand
GCGTTGGCGGTGAAGTCCGCGACCGACGAACCGGCCCGCGTCTCCTTGTGGTGGCTGAGCGCCTGAATGGACACGTCGTGCCCCTCGGCGGCTTTGCGCAGCGCGCCGACCGTGGCCTGCTCGCGGGGAATGTGGGTGAAAGGGTCGAACGAGTACCAGCGCATCGCGTTCTCGTGGGTGATCTTGTCGATCTCGTCGTCGGGCACGTTGTTGACCGACAGGACGTCCCACAGCTCCTCGGGGGCGCCCGGCCACATCGAGTCGCTGTGCGGGTAGTCGGCCTCCCAGGCGATGTTGTCGATGCCGATGTCGTGACGCAGCCTGACCCCGGTCTTGTCGCTGATGAAGCAGGTCAGGAAGTGCTCGCGAAAGATGTCGCTGGGCAGTTTGCCGCCGAAGTTCTACTTCGTCCACGTCGAGTGCATCTCGTAGGTGCGGTCCACCCGCTCCAGGAAGTAGGGGATCCACCCGGTGCCGCCCTCCGACAGCGCGATCTTGAGGTCCGGGTAGTCCTTCACCGGCTTGGACCACAGCAGGTCCGCGGCGGCCTGCACGATGTTCATCGGTTGCAGCGTGATCATCACGTCCATCGGCGCGTCGGGGGCGGTGATCGCCAGCCTGCCCGAGGACCCGATGTGCACGTTCATCACGATGTCTGCGTCGCACAACGCTTTCCACAGCGGCGTCCAGTAGGGGTCGTGGAAGCTGGGATAGCCCATCGCGGCCGGGTTCTCGGTGAACGTCAGCGCGTGCACGCCCTTCTTCGCCACCCGCCGCACCTCCGCCGCGCACGCCTCGGCGTCCCAGATCACCGGCAACGCCATCGGGATGAACCGCGCCGGATAGGCGCCGCACCACTCGTCGATGTGCCAGTCGTTGTATGCCTGCACCAAAGCGATCGAGAAATCGTGGTCCTCGGTGGCGAACAGGCGCCCGGCGAAGCCGGGAAAAGACGGGAAGCAGATCGATCCCAGGATGCCGCCGGCGTTCATGTCCTTGATGCGCTCGTCGACGTCGTAGCAACCCGGCCGGATCTCGTCGAGGCCCTGCGGTTCCAGCCCGTACTCCTCCTTGGGCCGACCGGCGACCGCGTTGAGCGCGACGTTGGGGATCACCGTGTCGCGGAATTTCCACATGTCCGAGCCGTCGGGGTTGTGCACCAACCGGGGGGCGTCGTCCAGATACTTCTCGGGCAGATGGTTCTTGAACATGTCGGGCGGCTCGACGGTGTGGTCGTCAACGCTGATCAGGATCATGTCGTCTTTGTTCATGGCCGTTCCTTCCGCATGGGGACCCAGCTGGTCCCGGTCGAACGCGCTGCTCCCCGTACAGCGTCGGCGGATCGCCCGCCAGGCACCGACGTCACTAGTGTGAAAACTAGCTTCTCGCGAAGTGAGAATCAACATCCCCGCGCGCCGCGCGGTCCCCGCGGGCCGCTCCGGCGCAGCCTACGGCGGGTGCTCCTACGCAGCTAAACGCCAGGATTGACCCGGCGGTCGAATCATGCCAACCTATTGGTTAGAAAAGAGAATCTCATTCTCTTTCGCCGAGAGGAGACTGCCGGTGCGTGTGCAGCCACTGCCCGCCGACGAGTGGGACGAGGTTGTCCGGACGTCGCTGTCCGTCATGCTGCCACCGCAGCGGTGCAACCCCGAGGACGCCGGCAATCTCATGGCCACGCTCGCGCGCCACCCGAAGCTGGCCCGCTCCTATCTGCGGTTCGGCGGGTACCTGCTGTACGGCTCCACCCTGCCGGCGCGCATCCGCGAGCTGGCGATCCTGCGGGTCGCCCACCGACGCGACTGCGCCTACGAATGGTCACACCACGTCACGATGGGCAGGGAAGCGGGATTGTCGGACGCCGAGATCGCCGCCGCCCGAACCGGCGAGGCGGCCGACGGGTTCGACCGTGCCGTGATCGACGCCGTCGACGAACTCGACAAGAAATCGAACGTGTCGGATCAGACGTGGGCCACGCTGTGCGAACGGCTCGACGAACGGCAATGCATGGATCTGATCTTCACCGTCGGCGGCTACACCGCACTGGCGATGGCCATCAACGCTTTTGGCGTCGAAGTCGATTGAGACCAGAAAGAAGGACAACAACGGTGGCGCACTTCCCCAAACCGGCAGCGGGGAGCTGGACGGAGAACTAGCTCGAACTGGGCACCGCGCCGGTCGATTACAGCGACTCGATCGACCCGGCGTATTTCGAAGCCGAGCGCGAGGCGATCTTCAAACGCACATGGCTCAACGTCGGGCGGGAAGAGCGGCTGCCCAAGACGGGCAGCTACTTCACAAAGGAACTGCCGTCGGCGGGTCCCGGCATGTCGGTGATCGTCGTCAAGACCAGGGACGGGTCGGTCAAGGCGTTCCACAACGTCTGCCGCCACCGCGGAAACAAGCTGGTGTGGAACGAGTTTCCACACGAGGAAACCTCGGGCACCTGCCGGCAGTTCACCTGCAAGTACCATGCCTGGCGCTACAGCCTCGACGGCGAGCTGACGTTCGTCCAGCAGGAGGACGAGTTCTTCGACGTCGACAAGAGCCGGTACGGCCTGGTGCCCGTCCGCTGCGAGGTGTGGGAAGGCTTCGTCTTCGTCAATTTCGACAACAACGCCGCGCCGCTCACCGACTACCTCGGGCCGCTGGCCAAGAGTATCGAGGGCTACCCCTTCGGCGAGATGACCGAAACCTACTCCTACCGCGCCGAAGTCGGCAGCAACTGGAAGCTGTTCATTGACGCGTTCGTCGAGTTCTACCACGCGCCGATCCTGCACCAGGGCCAGTACACCAAGGAAGAAGCCGCCAAGATCCAGAAGTTCGGCTACGAGGCGCTGCACTACGAGGTGGCCGGCCCGCACAGCCTGCAGTCGACCTGGGGCGGTCAGGCGCCGCCCCCGGACATGTCCATGGTCAAGCCGATGGACCAGGTATTGCGCAGCGGACTGTTCGGCCCATGGGACAAGCCGGAGATCATCGACAAGCTGGAGCTACCGCCGGGTGTCAACGTGAAGAGGGTGCCGCAGTGGGGCATCGACTCCTGGCTCTTCTTCCCGAACTTCATGCTGTTGATCTGGGAGCCGGGCTGGTTTTTGACCTACCATTACTGGCCGACCGCCGTGGACAAGCACATCTTCGAGTGCTCGCTGTACTTCGTTCCGCCGCGCAACGCGCGCGAGCGTCTCGCCCAGGAGCTGGCGGCGGTGACGTTCAAGGAGTATGCGTTGCAGGACGCCAACACGCTGGAGGCCACCCAGACCATGATCGGCACCAAGGTGGTCAAGGACTTCCTGCTCTGCGATCAGGAAGTCTTGATCCGTCATCTGCACAGGACGACCGGGGATTACGTGAGGGAGTACCGGAACAATGGCGTTACCGTCTGAATTCGCCCAGCTGGAACCGTATCTGGACTGGGACCTGGCCACCGAACCCGAGCGTTACGCCAAGCGGTTGGCCTCGACGATGGCCGAGATGCAGGGCTTCTACGACGCGGCCTTCCCTCGTCTGGACGACGTGGTCGCCTACTGTGACAAGTATCCGCTGGACGATCTGCCCGACGACGCGAAGACCCTCATGCACATGATGCAGTCGTTGGTGATGGTGTCGTTCCCGGTCGAGGCCTGGAAGCAGCTGCGCGTGCCTGACAGCGGGGCCGCGTGGGTGGAGTTGATCCGGGAACCGGTGATCTGAGAAGTGTTGACAATCAAGGCCGCCGGGCTGCTCGACGTCGACGCCGGCGAGATCGTCTCGCCGGGCATCCTACGGATCGAGGGCGACCGGATCGCCGGCGTCGGTGGCGATGTCGAGGGTGATCTGATCGATCTGGGTGAGGCGATCCTGTTGCCCGGGTTGATGGACATGGAGGTCAACCTGCTGACGGGCGGGCGCGGGGAAAAGCCCGGCCTGTCCATGGTCCAGGACGACCCGCCGACGCGGATGCTGCGCGCCGTCGGCAACGCGCGCCGTACCCTGCGCGCCGGGTTCACCACGGTGCGCAACCTGGGCCTGTTCGTCAAGACCGGCGGGTACCTGCTCGACGTGGCGCTGGGCAGGGCGATCGACGCTGGCTGGATCGACGGGCCGCGGATCGTGCCGGCCGGGCACGCCATCACCCCGACCGGCGGGCACCTGGATCCGACGATGTTCGCGGCGTTCGCACCGCACGTGCTGGACCTGACCGTCGAGGAGGGTATCGCCAACGGGATCGACGAGATCCGCAAGGCGGTGCGCTACCAAATCAAGCACGGAGCCGAGCTGATCAAGGTCTGCTGCTCGGGCGGGGTCATGTCGCTGACAAGCCCTCTTGGTGCACAGCACTATTCGGACGAGGAGCTGTGCACGATCGTCGACGAGGCACACCGCCGGGGTCTGCGCGTCGCGGCGCACGCCCACGGCGCCGACGCGGTCCGCCACGCCGTCGCGGCCGGTATTGACTGCATCGAGCACGGCTTCTTGATCGACGACGAGGCGATCGCGATGCTGGTGGAGCACGGCACGTTCCTGGTCAGCACCCGGCGCCTGGCCGACGGCGACGCGATGGACATCTCCCACGCCCCGCCGGCGCTGCAGGCGAAGGCCGCCGAGATGTTCCCGAAGGCGCGCACCTCGATACTGGCCGCTTACGAAGCGGGCGTGAAGATCGCCGTCGGCACCGACGCGCCGGCGATCCCGCACGGCCGCAACGCCGACGAGCTCGTCACCCTGGTGAACTGGGGCCTGTCACCGCTGTCGGTGTTGCGCGCGGCGACCCTGACCGCCGCCGAGCTGATCGACGCCGACGACCGGGGCCGGCTGGCCGAGGGCGGGCTCGCCGACATCATCGCGGTGCCCGGAAACCCGTTGGACGACATCACCGTTACCCAGCACGTGGGCTTCGTCATGAAAGACGGCAAGGTCTATGTCGACACGGCCATCCAGAACTGACGATCTCGTCGAGATCCAACAGCTGCTGGCCCGCTACGCGGTCACCATCACCCAGGAGGACATCGACGGACTCGTCGGCGTCTTCACCCCCGACGGCACCTACAGCGCCTTCGGCGAAACCTACAGCCTGGCCAGGTTTCCCGAATTGGTGGCCGCCGCGCCGAAGGGACTGTTCCTGACCGGGACCGCGGCGGTCGAGCTCGACGGCGATTCGGCCAGCGGGACCCAGCCGCTGTGCTTCATCGACCACGCCACCCACGACATGCGCATCGGCTACTACCGCGACACCTACTCCCGCACGCCCGAGGGATGGCGGCTGAAAACCCGCGCCATGACGTTCATCCGACGCAGCGGGGTACACGACTCCGGGCGCCCGCACGCGATCGGGCGTCCCGCGGGCGACGGCGCATCGACGGCACGGTGAATGTCGAGGAGTTCCGTGCGGGCCTGCGCGCATGGCTCGACGACAATGACCTGACCCCCGCGATCGGTCATTCGCTGCAGGGCCACATGCGTCAATTCGCCCGGGTCAGTCGGGCACTCTACGACGCCGGCTGGATGCGGTACGGCTGGCCGGTGCAAGTCGGCGGCCTGGGTGGCCCCGCGGTGCTGCGCGCGCTCGTCGGCGAGGAGGTCGTCGGCCGCCGGCTGGCCGAACCCGGCCCCTATTCGATGCTCGAGGTGCTCGCGCCCACCATGATCGACTACGCCCCCGCCGAACTCGCCGCGGAGATGGTGCCGCGATTACTCAGCGGCCAAGAGCACTGGTGCCAGGGCTTTTCCGAACCCGGTTCGGGCAGCGACCTGGCCTCGCTGACCACCCGCGCCGTACCCGAGGAGAATAACTGGATCGTCAACGGGCAGAAGGTGTGGACCAGTTTCGCCCAGTTCTCCACCCGCTGCATCCTGCTCACCAGGACAGCGCCCGGCCATGACGGGATCACCGCGTTCTTCGTCGACCTGGACACCCCCGGCATCACCATCTGCCCGCTCCGCACGATGCACGGGGTCGACGAGTTCTGCGAGGTCTACTACGACGACGTGGTGATACCCGGCAGCCGCATGCTCGGCCGCCCCGGCGACGGCTGGCGGCTGGCGATGGACCTGCTGCCCTACGAACGTTCCACCTGCTTCTGGCAACGCATCGCCTATCTGTACGCACGATTCGACGAACTGATCGCGCAAGCGCGCGATCCCGACGAATCAGCTCTCGGCGCTGCCTATCTGGCGCTGCACACGCTGCGCTGCCGGTCCCGCGACACCCAGCACCGGCTGCGCGACGGGGCGCAGCTGGGACCGGACACCTCGATCGACAAGGTGCTGCTGACCACCGCCGAACAGCGGCTCTACGACACAGTCCGCGACCTGCTGCCCGGAGCTCTGGAGCTCGACGACACGCCCTGGCGCCCGGAATACCTGTACTCGCGCGCGGCGACCATCTACGGCGGCACGGCCGAGATCCAGCGCAACATCATCGCCCGCCGGCTGCTCGACCTCGGGAAGGAGTAAACCGTGGCGGACTTCACCGATCCAGAGTCACTGGCACTCTTGACCGACTCGCTGCGCACCGCGATGGCCACGACCTCGGGCGCGAAGCTCGATGCGGCCCTGGCCGGCCGCGGCTGGCTCGACATGCTCGACGAAACGCCTGACCTGGCAGTGCCGTTGGTGTTCCGGCTGCTCGGTGAAACGGGCGCGCATGCCCCCGTGCTCAACGACGTGCTGCTGCGGGCATCCGGGTCCCCGCCCGGGGGCATGGTGCCGCTGCCGTTCGCCGGCGGCTCCTGGGTGGTGTGGGAGCGCAACGACGGCCCGAGCTCGGCCGTCGACGGGGAACTGCCGATACACCGTGTAGCCCGGGCCGATCCGCTGCCCGAGGCCGCCCTGAGCGCGGGACGGCTGGCGGTGGGCTGGTGGCTGGCCGGCTGCGGCCGGGCCATGCTCTCGCTGGCGCGCCGGCATGCTCTGGACCGCGTCCAGTTCGGCCGGCCCATCGGGTCGTTCCAGGCGATCCGGCACCGGCTGGCCGACACGATGATCGCGATCGAGGGAGCGGAGGCGACCCTGCACGCGGGGCCCGCCTCCGTGGACCACCCCGGCTTGGCCTGCCTGTTGGCCAAGGCCGCGGCGGGACAGGCGGCGCTGACCGCCGCGCGGCACTGCCAGCAGGTGCTGGGCGGAATCGGTTTCACCGCCGAGCACCAGCTGCACCGTCACATCAAGCGGTCGCTGATCCTGGACGGGCTGCTCGGCAGCGCCCGGGAACTGACGCGGGAGGCGGGCACGGCGTTGCGGGCCCAAGGTTTTGCGCCGCGGCTGGCACAGCTGTAGCGCGTTTCGCCGCATCCGTCACTCCCGTCACTGCGCGGTGGGGTGTGTCGTTGCGCCCGCCTCACAGCGACAACTGCCCACCGACGCGAATTTGTCGCTGCGAGGCGAGCAAAAAGCCACAGCCAAACTCCTTGTGACACAGGGGAGCTACGGGACGCATGTGGCGTGGCGCGGCGCGACGGCCGCGCCACGCACCTCACCACGCGCCGCGGATGCGACGACACGAAATGCCGGGACGCGCCGGGGCGCGAGACTAGTTGCGCGGCAGCCCGAGTACTCGTTCGGCGATGATGTTGCGCTGGATCTCGGACGTGCCGCCGGCAATGGTCGCGGCGAACGAGCGCGCGTACGCCAACAGTACTTCGGCGTCGAGCACGGCCCGCGTCTTGCGCGACGCCAAGACAGCCCACCGCCACTGCTGCTCCGGGGTCCCGAACGACAACAACGACGCCGCGATGATGCCCACACCCTGGGGATTGAAGCTCTGATAGATGCGCCGTCGCCCGAGTTCCTCCACGTAGACGTCAGCTGCACAACACTCCCCAGAACAATTTCGGCCGTCGCGGAATGCCGGTAGATCAAGGCTTCCACCTACCCGGCGGTAACCTCTTCGCGATTCCGCTTCCAAAGATACGTTGGAGAGAATAAAATTCTCTTCGGCAGAAAGTAACAATCTCCGACATGTCTTCCGTGAGGGGATCGAGCGCAGCGATGTCACGGCGTTCTCCGGTACAGTCCAATCATGTTCTCCCCTCGCGGCAATCGTCCGAGCCGCCCGTGACCAGCCCCAGCGAAGAGCCGGCCTGGAAGCAGCGCGCCGTCGAGCGGTCCATCAAAACCGCGAAACTGCGTGCCGCGCAGCGCGTTCAGCGCTTCCTGGACGCCGCGCAGGCGATCATCATCGAGAAGGGCAGCACGGACTTCACCGTCCAGGAGGTCGTGGACCGCTCCCGACAGTCGCTGCGCAGCTTCTACCTGCAGTTTGACGGGAAGCACGAGCTGCTGCTCGCACTGTTCGAGGACGCGCTGAACCGGTCGGCCGATCAGATCCGCGCCGCCACGGAAAGCCACACCGACCCGCTGGAGCAGCTCAAGGTGGCAGTCGAGCTGCTGTACGAGGCCTCACGCCCCGACCCGACGGCCAAGCGCCCACTGTTCACCGACTTTGCGCCGCGGTTGCTGGTGACGCATCCGGCCGAAGTCAAGGTCGCCCACGCGCCGTTGCTGGCGTTGCTGACCGAGCTCATGGAGGCCGCCTGCGAGGCCGGCGAGTTGCGCACCGGCATCAATCCCAAGCGCATGGCGGCGATGACCATGCAGACCGTCATGTTCATCGCGCAATCCAGTGGCGGCTCTGACGACGCGACGACCCACCCCATCACCGCCGACGAGGTGTGGGACTTCTGCTCGCGCGGGTTCGTCGGCTGACGCCGGCCCCGGGCCACCCCTGACGATGTGAGCGGACGGCGCATCCGGTTTGCCGTTGGAGAATATTCTTCTCAATATTAAGAATAACAAATAGCAGAAATGAATCCGCCATTGACACTCGTTCTGTGCGATGACAGAGTTCAGGTGCGGCACGACGCGTGGTCCCGGGGAAGGAATCGAGGTAGACATGGCTGGACGTGTTGACGGCAAGGTCGCTTTCGCCACCGGGGCGGCGCGCGGCCAGGGCCGTAGCCACGCGGTGCGGTTGGCTCAGGAAGGCGCCGACATCATCGCCGTCGACATCTGCAAACCGATCCGCGACGGCGTCACCGACACGGCCATCCCGGCGTCCACGCCCGAGGAGCTCGCGGAGACCGCCGACCTGGTCAAGGCCCACAATCGCAGGATCGTCACGGCCGAAGTCGATGTCCGCGACTACGACGCACTCAAAGCCGCGGTGGACGGCGGCGTCGAGCAACTCGGCCGGCTCGACATCATCATGGCCAACGCCGGCATCGGCAACGGCGGCGAAACGCTGGACAAGACCAGCGAAGAAGACTGGACAGAGGTGATCGACATCAACCTGGCCGGGGTGTGGAAAACTGTGAAAGCCGCTGTGCCGCAACTGCTGTCGGGCGGCGGCGGCGGCTCCATCGTGCTGACCAGCTCCGTCGGCGGGCTCAAGGCTTACCCGCACACCGGTCACTACGTCGCCGCCAAGCACGGGGTCGTCGGGCTCATGCGAGCGTTCGCGGTGGAGTTGGGGCAACACATGATTCGCGTGAACTCGGTGCACCCGACCCATGTCAAGACCCCGATGCTGCACAACGAGGGCACCTTCAAGATGTTCCGCCCGGACCTGGAGAACCCCGGCCCCGACGACATGGCGCCGATCTGCCAGATGTTCCACACGATGCCGATTCCCTGGGTGGACCCGGTGGACATCAGCAATGCGGTGCTGTTCTTCGCCTCCGACGAAGCCCGCTACGTCACCGGCGTGACCCTGCCCGTCGACGCGGGCGGCTGCCTGAAATAGGGTTCCGTCCTGTGGACGGATTCGAAGGGCGTAAAGCCGTCGTCACGGGCGGCGCGAATGGGATCGGGCTGGCGACCGCGAGCGAGTTCGCCCGCCGCGGAGCCGGCGTCGTGCTCGCCGACGTCGACACACCCGCGCTCGAGCAGGCGGTGACGCGGCTGCGTTCCGAGGGGTTCGAGGCCCACGGCGTGACGTGCGACGTCAGGCACCTCGACGAGGTGGTTCATCTCGCCGAGGAGTCCTTCCGCCTCCTCGGGCGCGTCGACGTCGTGTTCAGCAACGCCGGCATCGTGGTCGCGGGCCCGCTCGCGCAGATGAGCCACGACGACTGGCGCTGGGTGATCGACATCGACCTGTGGGGTTCCATCCACGCCGTCGAGGCGTTCCTGCCGCGGCTGATCGAGCAGGGCACGGGTGGCCACATCGCGTTCACCGCGTCCTTCGCCGGCCTGGTCCCCAACGCCGGCCTCGGAGCGTACGGCGTCGCCAAATACGGCGTCGTCGGCCTGGCCGAAACGCTGGCCCGTGAGGTCAAGCCCAACGGGATCGGCGTCTCGGTGCTGTGCCCGATGGTCGTCGAGACCAAGCTGGTCTCCAACTCCGAACGCATCCGCGGCGCCGATTACGGGATGGCGTCGTCCCCGGAGGCGACGCTGCCGGTCGAGGACGACACTCTGGGCGTCGAGGACGTCGCGCGCCTGACGGCCGACGCGATCCTGGCCAACCGCCTCTACATCCTGCCGCACGGGGCCGCCCGTGCATCGATCCGCCGCAGGTTCGAGCGCCTCGACCGCACCTTCGACGAACAGGCCGCCGAAGGCTGGCGGCACTAGCCGGGCGGTCCCAGGCGGTACTCACCGGT
>NZ_JBMIOP010000249.1:0-1128 GCF_049197365.1 Mycobacterium sp. THU-M104 | reverse complement strand
CGAGTCCCGCGGATGCCGCCGCCGCGACACAGAACCGGAGTGGCCTGACGCCTGCTCAGGCCGCGGCCGGCGTCAACGCGGCGATCACCGCCTACTGCCCCCAGTACCGGCGATAGGGGAAGTCGGCCGCGGGTCAGGCCGCGTGGTCCCGAAGCGACCTGACGCGCGGCGGGTTCGGGTGTTCGCGGCACGGGTGGTGGTCGAGCCACCAGTAGGCGGCCAGCTTGACCCGGTCGTTGAACAGGAACCAGCCCACCGCGTAGGCCCACACCAGGCCGGCCCAGCGCCACCCCAGCGGTGTCATCGCCACCCCGTAGACCGCGATCAGCGTCGCGACGGTTTGCGCCGTGATCACCGCGCCCAGCAGCAGCGGTGCGGGAGCGGGCCGGGACCAGAAGGGGCCGCGGGAGCGGGTGAGGAAGATGGTCAGCTGTCCGGCGACCGACAGCTTCAAATAGATCATGGTGCGGATGAAGTCGTGGTTCAGTCCGAAAACCCGGGCCGCGAGGAAGAACAGGACGAAGGTGGCAACGACGCCGATCACGCCCAGCACGGTGGCGATGGTCAGCACGGCGCGCATGTCCCACTTGACCGGCTTGGCGGAACCGCGCACGTGGTCGTAGGCGATCGACAGGATCGCGCCGTCGTTGAGCAGCGCCAGGAACACGATCATCGCGGCGGTGACCGGGCGGAAGTTCATGAAAACCACGGCCAGGGTGATCAGCAGCAACACCCGGATGGTTTCGGCGATACGGTAGGTGGCGTAGCTGGTGAGCCGGGCAAAGATCTCCCGGGCCAGCCCGATCGCGGTCACGATCACCGACAAGCCGGGTGCCAGCAGAACCACGTCGGCGGCCGCGCGGGCCGCGTCGCTGGATCCGGACACCGCGATACCGGCGTCGGCCTGTTTGAGCGCAGGGGCGTCGTTGACGCCGTCGCCGGTCATCCCGACGATGTGCCCGCGGGCCTGCAACAACCGCACGATGCGGTACTTGTGCTCGGGAAACACTTGGGCGAACCCGTCGGTTGCCTCCACCCGGGCGCCCAGATCGTCGTCGGTGCCGGCCGTGTCCAGGACGGCCGCATCCAAAATCTGCTCCCCCAGCCCGACCTGACGGGCGATCTCGC
>NZ_JBMIOP010000236.1:0-3309 GCF_049197365.1 Mycobacterium sp. THU-M104 | reverse complement strand
ACGAATGAACTGGATCCAGGTGCTGCTGATCGGGTCGATCGTCGCACTGCTCGTCTACCTGCTGCGGTCGCGCAGGAGCGCGCGGTCGCGGGCCTGGGTCAAGGTCGGATATGTGGCCTTCGTGCTGGCCGGCGTCTATGCCGTGCTGCGGCCCGACGACACCACCGTGATCGCGCACTGGTTCGGGGTGCGCCGCGGCACCGACCTGATGCTCTACGCGCTGATCATGGCGTTCAGTTTCACCACGCTGAGCACCTACCTGCGGTTCAAGGACCTCGAGTTGCGCTACGCACGGCTGGCCCGGGCGGTCGCGCTCGAGGGTGCGCAGGCACCCGGGCAACGCTAGCCCGTGCGCACCCGGCGGAAGTAGTCGACGGTGCGGCGCACTCCCTCGTCCAGGTCCACCTGCGGGCGCCAGCCCAGCACGCTGTCGGCCAGGCCGATGTCCAGGCAGGACCGTTTCAGGTCGCCCAGGCGCGGCGGGTGGAACTGCGGGTCGTCAGGCGCGCCGGCGGCCGCCGCCACCGCCGAATGCAGTTGCCGGTCCGAGGTTTCGGTGCCCGTGCCGATGTTGAAACGCTGCCCGCCGCCCGCCTCGCCGGAAGCCTTGACGAACGCCTCGACCACGTCGTCGACGAACACGTAGTCGCGGGTGTTGCCGCCGTCGCCGAACACCTTGGTGGGCTTGCCCGCCAACAGCGCCCGGGCGAAGATCGCCACCACGCCGGCCTCGCCGTGCGGGTCCTGGCGCGGGCCGTAGACGTTCGCCGGGGCGATGTGCGAGCAGTCCAGGCCGTACAGGTGGCGGAAGGTGTTCAGGTAGATCTCCCCCGCCACCTTGCCCGCGGCGTACGGCGACACCGGGTCGGTGGGGACCGTCTCGGGGGTCGGGTAGCGCGCCGGGACGCCGTAGATGGACCCGCCCGAGGAGGTGTGCACGATCTTGCGGACACCGGCGCGCCGCGCCGCCTCGGCCAGGCGGACCGTGCCGAGCACGTTGACCGACGCGTCGAACTGCGGGTCGGCGACCGAGCGCCGCACATCGATCTGCGCCGCCAGGTGGAACACCACCTCGGGGCGGTGCCGGTCCAGGACGTCGTCCAGCTCCGCGGTCACGATGTCGGCCTCGACGAAGTCATAGGCCGGGTTGCCGGCCAGGTGCTCGAGGTTGGCCGCTTTGCCGCTGGCGAAGTTGTCCAGCCCCACCACCGTGTGACCGTCGCCCAGCAGACGGTCGACTAGCGTCGACCCGATGAAACCGGCTGCCCCGGTGACCAGTGCGCGCACCGGCCCACCATACCGGCGGGCCTTGCCCAAGACCCGCATCCCGTGGGTCGCCGTGGCCGCCGCCGCGCTGATCGCGGTGCAGCTGGGCATCCGCGCCGTGCTGGCGTTCGGCGGCTACTTCTACTGGGACGACCTGATTCTCGTCGGCAAGGCCGGCACGCAGGGGCTGTGGTCGCCGTCGTACCTGTTCGACGACCACGACGGTCACCTGATGCCGGCCGCGTTCCTGCTCGCCGGCGCCATCGTCCGGGCCGCACCCCTGGACTGGACGGGCCCGGCGATCAGCCTCGTGCTGCTGGCGCTGCTGGTCTCGCTGGCCCTGCTGCGCGCCCTGCACGTCATCCTGGGCTGGCGCCCGGTGCTGCTGATCCCGTTGACGTTCGCGCTGTTCACCCCGCTGGCGGTGCCCGGGTTCGCCTGGTGGGCGGCGGCGCTGAACTCGCTGCCGATGCTGGCCGCGCTGTCCTGGGTGTGCGCCGACGCGATCCTGCTGGTGCGCACCGGCAACCGGCGTTACGCGGTGACCGGTGCGCTGGCCTACCTGGCGGGCCTGGTGTTCTTCGAGAAGGCCGCGGTGATCCCGTTCGTCGCCTTTGCCGTGGCCGCATTGCTGGCTCACGTGGGGGGCGACCGGTCGGCTCTGCGGACGGTGTGGCGGGCCGGTGTGCGGTTGTGGGTGGCCTGCCTGGCGCTGACCCTCGCCTGGGTGGCGGTCTATCTGGCTGTCGTCAACCAGCGGCGGTGGAGTTTCGACCCGGCGATGACCGGGGCGCTGCTGTGGCGATCGGTCACCCACGGCATCGTGCCGGGGCTGGCCGGCGGGCCGTGGCGCTGGGACCGGTGGGCCCCGGCCTCCCCGTGGGCCGCGCCCGGCCCGGCGGTGATGGCGCTCGGCTGGCTGCTGCTGGCCGGGCTGCTGGCGCTGTCCCTGGTCCGCAAAAAGCGCATCGGACCGGTCTGGCTCACCGCGGCCGGCTACGCCGTCGCCTGCCAGGTGCCGATCTACCTGATGCGCTCGTCGAAGCTGACCGCACTCGAGCTCGCCCAGACGCTGCGGTATCTGCCCGATCTCGTCGTGGTGCTGACGCTGCTGGCCGCCGTCGCGCTGTGCGCCCCCAACCGGCCGGGCCCGGCGCGCCGGCTGGACGCCTCTCCCGGGCGCGCCGTGGCGGTGGGTGTGCTGGCGGCGGCGTTCGTGGCCAGCAGCCTGTACTCGACGGCGACGTTTCTGGCGAGTTGGCGCGACAACCCCGCGCAGCCCTACCTGCGCAACACCCTGGCCGGCCTGGCGAGCGCGCACGCGGCCTCGACGGCGCCGCTGCTCGACCAGGAGGTCGACCCGCTGGTGCTACAGCGGATCGTCGGACCAGAGAACCTGGCCAGCCACCTGTTCGCCCTGGTCCGGAACCGACCGGAATTCGCCTCGGCGACAACACAATTGCGCATGCTGGATAGCTCGGGCCGGCTGGTCGACGCGCACGTGACGTGGGTACGCACCATCGTGCCGGGACCGCTGCCGCGGTGCGGGTACTTCGCGCAGCCGGACAAACCGGCGCGGCTGCTGCTCGACGGGCCCCTGCTGCCCGCCGACTGGACCGTCGAACTGAACTACCTGGCCAACAGCGACGGGTCGATGACGTTGTCGCTGAACCAGGGACCCGACGTCCGGGTTGCGGTGCATCCGGGACTCAACCGGGTTTTCGTGCGCCTGCCGGGTGCCGGGGTTGCGATCACGGTGCGCGCCGACACCGCCGCGCTGTCGTTGTGTATCGCGTCGGGGCCCGTGGGTTTCCTGGCGCCGGCCTGAGCGGCGCCGAGCGTCACGCTGGCGTGACAACGGACGCGGAGCGTCGCGCTGGCGTGACGCTCGGCGTCTGAAAGCGTGCAGCCGCCCGGGGCGCGCGGGATCGCCTCTCTGCCCGGGGCCTGGGGACACGCGTACGCAACGACCGACGCGGCGGGTGCCGACCCCTGCGGACCCCGTCGTCGGGGATCGCGACCACGATCCGATCCGACCTGGGC